>JAEXKM010000473.1 GCA_023445705.1 Pseudomonadota bacterium | reverse complement strand
CGGCCTTGGTGGCCACGTCGTTGTAGACCTTGGGCATCGCGACCTTGATGGCGGCGATGTCCTTGCGGACCATGTTGTAGTCCTTGTGCTTGTCGATCAGCCAGGCGGTGCGCAGGACCAGCAGGCGGAACTGTTCGACAGCGATCCAGCTGTCGGCGATCTGCACCTGGACCATCTGCAGGTCGGCCAGCTTGCCGTCGCGGGTGGTGCGCGAGACGGCGCGGCGGCACATCAGGTCCAGGGCGTGCTTGCAGGCGCCCACCGTGCGCATGGCGTGGTGGACCCGGCCGCCGCCGAGACGGACCTGAGCGATGACGAAGGCGGCGCCGCGCTCGCCCAGCAGGGCGTCGTAGGGCACACGGACGTTGTTGTAGCGGACGTAGCCTTCGGTGCCGTTGCCGATCTCGCCGCTGCCGACGCCGACGTTACGGATGATCTCCACGCCGGGGGTGTCGGTGGGCACCAGGAAGATCGAGGTCCGGCGGTAGGGGTCCTTGGCGTCCGGATCGGTGATCGCGTAGAGGACCAGCACCTGCGAATAGCGAGCGTTGGTCGAGAACCACTTCTCGCCGTTGATCACCCACTCGTTCCCGTCGAGGACCGCGCGGGTCTTGAAGGTCAGCGGGTCGGACCCACCGGTCGGCTCGGACATCGAGAAGGCCGAGCGGATGTCGCCGTTGAGCAGCGGCCAGAGGTACTGCTCCTTCTGCTTGTCGGTGCCGTAGTGAGCGATGATCTCGGCGTTGCCGGTGTCGGGCGCCTGGCAGCCGAAGATCGTCGGGGCGAGGCTGTTGCGGCCGAGCTTCTCATTCATCAGGCCCAGCTTGAGCTGACCATAACCCTGGCCGCCCAGTTCCGGGCCGAGGTGGCAGGCCCAGAGCCCCTGCTCCTTCACCTTTTCCTGCAGCGGCTTGATGAACTTCTCGCGGCCCAGCGAGCCCCGGACGGCCAGACCGAGCTGCGAGAGGGGCTCGACCTCCTCGCGCATGAAGTCCTCGATCCAGTCGAGCTTCTTCTGGAATTCGGGGTCCGTTTCGAAATCCCAAGCCATCTAGCATCTCCCATTCAGTCGTCCGGCCGGACGCATTTTCCTAAAATCGGTATGGTCGGTCGCGCAGCCGACGCAAAATCCCTCGACCGGACAGCCCCTTAGGGCGCCGGCGTCGCGGACATTATCAAACGCTTGTTTGCGTGACGCAACGTCCGCCGAACGGCTTAGCTACGTTTTTCTAGGCTTGGCCCTACTCGGCCGGGGCCTTCGCCGGAATTGCGGTGTGCGCCGCCTCTTCCGCCGCCTCGGTCTCCTCGGCCACCGCCGGCGTGCTCATGCCGGTGTCGGGAGCCGCGCCACGCGGGATGCCGGACATGAGCCGCGCCTTCCGCCAACCGCCGAACCGGTAGTAGCCGGCCGCGAGCACGAGGGAGATGATCGAGCCGAGCGGGAAGCTCCACCAGACGGCGTCCTGGCCCAAATGCGGCTCGAGATAGTGGGCGAAGGGGATCCGGACGAACCACATGGAGATCAACAGACCGATCAGCGGCGGCCAGACGGCGCCGGTGGCCCGGATGATCCCGTTGAGCACGAAGGCCATGCCGAAGGGGATGAAGCCCCAGAGGACGAAGGCGTTGATGTGCATGGCGATCGGGGCGGAGGCGCTGCCCGCGGGCAGGAAGAGCAGCAGCACCCACGGCTCGACCAGATAGATCAGCGCTACAGGGATCGCCGTCATCACAGCCGCTATCATCACGCCCTTGCGGGCCACCTCGCCGACACGGTCCATCCGGCCAGCGCCGACGTTCTGCGCCGCCATGGAGGAAACGGCCGCGCCCAGCGCCATCGCCGGCATCTGAATGTAGGTCCAAAGCTGGATCGCCGCGCCGTAGCCGGCCGCCGTTTGCGAGCCGTAGGCGTTGACGAAGCGGATCATGATCACCGCAGCGCCGGAGATGACCAGCATCTGCAGGGCCATGGGGAAGCCCTTGACCACCAAGGTCTTGATGATCGCCAGCTCGGGCTTGAACAGCCGCCAGTCGGGGCGCTTCAGGATCAGGACGCTGTCGGTCCGATAGAGGTGCACGAGCATCGCCGTCAGGGTGACCGTCTGCGAGATCAGGGTGGCGGTGGCGGAGCCGGCGATGCCCAGTCGCGGGAACGGCCCGAACCCAGTGATCAGCAGCGGGTTCAGGATCACGTCCATGCCGACAGCGAAGACCGAGAACCAGAACGGGGTCTTGGAATCCCCCGCCCCTCGCTGCGCCATCATCACGAACGAGAAGAAGTACATGAACGGCATGGCGACGAAGATCACCCGCAGATAGGTGATCGCGTCGCGCGTCGCGTCCGGCGGGGTGTTCATGACATGCAGGATGCCTGGCGTGAGCAGGAAGCCTGCGACGCCGACCGAGAGCGACAGGAAGAAGAAGAAGGTGGTCGCCGATCCGACGACCCTCTTCACCATCGCCAGGTCCTTGCCGCCCACCGATTGGGAGATCAGCAGGTTGGCGGCCATGGTCATGCCGAACACCGCGCCCAGCATCAGGAAGAAGATGTTGTTGGCGTTGACCGTGGCGGTCAGCGCCGCCTCGCCCAGGACATGGCTGACCCAGATGGCGTTGGCCGATCCGTTGAGGGACTGCAGGATGTTCGAGCCCAGCACCGGCAGGGCGAACACGATGAGGGTTTTACCGATCGGTCCCTGAGTCAGGTCCTGCATGCCGCTGGCGGCGGGTCCACGGGCGCCGGGGCCCGGTTTCGTCGATGAATTCATTCGCTCCCCAGTGCGCCGAAGAATAGGCGCGGCCCCCCTCCCGACCTCGCCCTTTGAAAAACGGACGCTGCTTTGCTCACGCCCGGGAAGCAGGTGAAGCGACTTTAGGTCCGGCCGGGGCGCCGCTTCAAGCGGCAGGAACTGCCTATGCGCCCGCGAGCCGGCTGCGGGTCCGCCCGTAGGCCAGGTAGACGACCACCCCAAGGCTGTTCCAGATCAGGAAATTGACCAGGGTGCTGACCGGCAAGGTCGTGAAGAGATAGAGGCATCCCAGCACGGCGGCGGGACCGACCAGCCACCAGATCGGCGTCCGGAACGGCCGTTCGACCTGCGGCGCCCGGCGGCGCATCAGCATCATGGCCATGGCGGTGGCGATGAAGGCCAGCAGGGTGCCAGCGTTGGCGAGGGCGGCGATCTCGTCCAGAGGCAGGAAGCCCGCGATGGTGGCCGCGACGACGCCGGTGAGGATGATCACAGGGGCCGGCACGCCCCGCTGGCCGACCTTGGAAAGACGGCGCGGCAGGAGCCCGTCGCGCGCCATGGCGAAGAAGATCCGGCTCTGCCCGAACATGAAGACCATGATCACCGTCGGCAGGGCGACCACCGCCGCGCCGGCGACGACGGCCGCCACCTGCGGGTGGCCGAGGTTGCGCAGGATGAAGGCCAGCGGCTCCGGGCTCTTGGAGAAGACGTGATAGGGCGAGGCGCCCAGGGCCGCGGCCGCAACGATCATGTAGATCGCGGTGCAGATGAACATCGACCCGACGATGCCGATGGTCAGGTCCTTGCCCGGGTTCTTGGTCTCCTCGGCGGCGGTGGAGATCGCATCGAAGCCGTAGAAGGCGAAGAAGATGATGCCGGCGGCCGCGGCCACCCCTCGCTTCACCCCGTCGGCGTCCATGGTCGCGCCGAAGCCGAACGGCGCGAACGGCTTGAAGTTCTGCGCATCGAACGCCGGGATCGTCAGGGCGACGAACGCGGCCAGCGCGATGAGCTTCACCAACACCAGGATGAAGTTGACGGTCGCGCTTTCGCGCGTGCCGACCAGCAGCAGGCCGGCCACGACGGCGGTGATGAGGATAGCCGGCAGGTTGATGACGCCCCCGGCGTGCGGGCCGGCCAGCAGGGCCTGGGGCACGTCCCAGCCCGCCTGTTGCATGAGCCCGCCGGCATAGCCGGACCAGCCCACCGCCACGGTCGAGCAGACCACCGTATATTCGAGAATGAGGCTCCAGCCGACGATCCAGGCCGCCATCTCGCCCATGCCCACATAGGAATAGGCGTAGGCGCTGCCCGCCTGGGGCATCATGGTCGACATTTCCGCATAGCAGAGGGCGGCGAAGGCGCAGACGCCGCCGGCCAGTGCGAAGGACAGAATGACCGCAGGCCCCGCGAGGCCCGAGGCGACGCCTGTCAGCGTATAGATCCCCGTGCCGATAATCGCGCCGACGCCCAGCGCCACCAGATGCGGCCAGCTAAGCGTCCGGATGAGCTTGTGTCCTTCGTGCGCAGGCGGCTCCATCGGCTTGCGGCGCGTCACGAAACTCATCGGCGATTCCCCCCAGGAACTGGAGGGCGAGAATGGACCGCCCGGGCTGGGACTTGAAGAGCATGTTTGTCGTGGACGCCAAGAGTCGTGATCGAAAATTGCCCTTGGCTCTCGAGTTTCAGGGCGCCAGCTTGGCTGCTCCGCTTCACTGATGGATCGATCATGCGCCTGGCCCCGCTCGCCTTAGCTCTTGCGCTCTGCGCTTCTCCCGCTCTGGCGGACGATGCGGCCCTCAATCGGCTGATCGCGGAGTACGAGGCCTACAGCCTGGGTCAGAACCCGGTCGCCGGCGGGGACCAGGGGGATCGCGCGGCGCTCTCGCTGCTGCCCGACAATTCGCCCGCGGCCGACGCCCGGCGCGCCGCCTCGGTGAAGGACTTCCAGGGGCGGCTCAAATCCGTCGGGACCTCCGACCTGTCCGAGGAAGGCCGCATCAACCACGAGTTCCTGGCCTGGGTGCTTGAGCGCCAGGCCCGCAGCCTGGCCTTTGACGAAAACCGGATGCCGTTCTCGTCGGACGGCGGCTTTCACTGGACCATGAGCTACATCGCTTCGTCGCTGCCGATGCGCAGCGTGGCCGACGCGCGGGCCTGGATAGACCGGCTGAACGCCGTGCCCGCTTACTACGACACAGAGATCGCCAACGCCCGGCGCGGCGCCAGGACCGGCTTCACCCAGCCGCGCACCACCGTCGAACAGGTGATCTCGCGCGCCAGGGACCAGGCGACGGCTCCGATCGAGACCGATCCCCTGCTCGCCCCGATCGACCGGCTGCCCGCCTCGATCCCCGAGGAAGAGCGGGCGGCCCTGAAGGCCGAGGCCGAGACAGCCATCCGCGACAAGGTGAGACCGGCCCAGGCGCGTTTCGTGACCTTCCTGGAAACCGAGTACCTGCCGAAGGCCCGCAAGTCGCTGGCCGCACGCAGCCTGCCCCGCGGCCGCGACTACTATCCCTGGCTGGTGAAGGTCTACACCACCACCGACCTGACCCCCGACCAGGTGCACCATAACGGGCTGGCGGAGGTGGCGCGCATCCGCAAGGAGATGGACGCGGTCATCGCCGAGACTGGTTTCCAGGGCGACTTCGCCGCCTTCCAGGCCTACCTGCGGACCGATCCGCAGTTCTACGCCACCAGCCGCCAGGACCTGCTGGAAAAGGCCTCGGAGATCGCCAAGCGGATCGACGACCAGCTTCCAGGCTGGTTCGCGACCCTGCCGCGCCTGACCTACGGTGTGCGGCCGGTCCCGGCCGACATCGAGAAGGTCTACACCACCGGGCGCTACTTCTCGGGCAATCCGAAGCTGGGAATCGCCGGCGGCTACATGGTCAACACCTATGACCTCGCCCAGCGGCCGCTCTACGAACTGCCCGCCCTGACCCTGCACGAAGCGGTTCCGGGCCACCACCTGCAGATCGCCCTGGGCCAGGAGGCCGAAGGCGTGCCGCTGTTTAGGCGCGAGGCCGACGTCGGCGCATTCACCGAGGGCTGGGGGCTGTACGCCGAGAAGCTGGGCGGCGAGATGGGGATCTATCGCAACGCCTACGAGCGGTTCGGACGGCTGTCCTACGAGATGTGGCGCGCCTGCCGCCTGGTGGCCGACACCGGCATCCACTGGAAGGGGTGGAGCCTGGATCAGGCGCGCGAATGCTTCACGAAGAACTCGGCGCTATCGCCCCTGAACATCGAGGTGGAACTGGCCCGCTATGTGTCGTGGCCAGGCCAGGCGCTGGGCTACAAGACTGGCGAGATGGAGATCGTGGAGCTGCGCGAGAAGGCCCGCGCCGCACTGGGCGACCGGTTCGACATCCGCCGCTTCCACGACGCGGTGCTGCTGGACGGCCCCATGCCGCTGAGCATGCTGGAGGAACGCGTGGACGCGTGGATCACGGCTGAGAAAGCGCGGTAGGGGCGTTTGCTGACTTAGATCCTCCCCCTTTTTTTTGGGGGGGGGGATCGGCGCCTCAGCGCCGAGACGGAGTGGGCCCTGGCGGCGCCTGGCGCGCCGCAGTTCCGCCTTGCAGGGGCCCCCTCAGTCGGGTTCGCCGACAGCTCCCCCAGAGGGGGAGCACCTAGTGGTTCAGTCCGGCCAGAGTTCCTGGACGTCGCCCTTGCGGTTGAGGACGCGGACGGCGCGCTTCACCACCGTCAGGAGGCGTTCCTTGCGGGCTTGCTCGTCGTAGGTCAGCGCGCCCTTGGCCAGGCCTTCCAGCAGGAAGCGGCCAAGGTCGCGGCTGGTTTGGAAGCGCGGATCGACGCCGGCTTGTGCGAGGGCCAGGAAGCGATCGCCCACCTGGTTGCGGTCGAAAGCGCTCTGGGCGTTGGCCAGCCGCACGCGCAGCATGGTGTCGGTCCGAGCGGCGGCCTCCAGTTCGGCGAAGGCCACGAACGGGATCTCGTGCAGCAGCGCCCAGTAGGCGTCGATCGCATGCTCGGCGGCGTCGACACCCGGTCCTGGCGGCGAGGCGGCCTGTTCGAACAGGCGCGCCCGCTCGATCTCGATATAGGCGATAGCCGCTTCCACCAGCTCTTCGCGGCTGGCGAAATGGTAGAGCATCGCGCCGCGCGTCAGGTTCGCGGCGTCAGCGATCATGGCGTTCGTGGCGGCGTGATAGCCGACCTCGGAAAACAGCCGCATGGCGGCGTCAAGGATGCGCGCGCGAGTACGCCGAGACTTCGGCGTCTCCTTCGCAGGATAGGTTCGGGCGTCCATTGGACCTTGGTTGACGGAGGACCTGGGGAGGATAGGTCGTACCAAACCATTAGTTCAAAAGGCTCTGCGACAAAAGAGGCGCTCACGGTTTCATGAGACTGACACGCAATCAGCCTAGCGGATGAGCAGTCCTGCGCAGCCTGGAGGCCGAAGAGTGTCGGGCACCGCCATCCGAAAATACCGCAGCGTGTTTATCTCGGACGTTCACCTGGGCACCAAGGGATGTCAGGCTGAACTTCTGCTGGATTTCATTCGGCACATCGAATGTGAGACGCTTTATCTTGTCGGAGACATAGTCGACGGCTGGAAACTGCGATCGGGCTGGCATTGGCCGCAGGCCCACAACGACGTGGTCCAGAAGATCCTGCGCATGGCGCG
>JAEXKM010000457.1 GCA_023445705.1 Pseudomonadota bacterium | reverse complement strand
GGTCAGGGTGTCGGTCGCCGCCTCGATGCGCTCGTCCTGATAGATCTCACCGCTGCGGATCGGCACGAGTTGCTGGAGGAGATTCTTGTCGAGCTTCTGCAGCTCGGTTTCGACCGTCACCTTGCCGAAGCGGTACTCCTGCCCCTCGTCGAGGGTGTAGGTGATGACGAAGCCATTCTTGTCCGGAGCCAGTTCGGCCACGGCCGACACCACGCGGAAGTCATAGAAGCCGCGGTTGCGATAGTGCTTCCGGAGCTGCTCCTTGTCGTACTCGAGGCGGTCCGGGTCGTAGTTCGCGTTGGACGAGAAGAACTTGTACCAGCTCGACTGCTCGGTCACGACGACATCGCGCAGGTCGTTATCCGAGAACTCCTTGTTGCCGAGGAAGTTGACCCGCAGCACCCCGCTCTTGGGGCCTTCGTTGATCTCGAAGATCAGGTCGACGCGCTTCTGAGGCAGCTCGACGATCTTCGGCGTCACCGTCGCCGAGATACGGCCGGAGCGACGATAGAGTTCGACGATGCGCTGAACGTCCTGCTGGACCTTGGCGCGGGTGAAGATGCCGCGCGGGCGCACGGTGACCTCGTCGCGCAGCTTGTCTTCCTTGAGGCCCGAATTTCCCTCGAACACCACCTTGTTGATGATCGGGTTCTCAGTGACCGTCACGATCATGTCCGACCCTTGGAGGTCGATCTTCACGTCCGCGAACAGGTCGGTGCGGAACAGCGTCTTCAACGCCAGGTCGGCCTTTTCAGGGTCGAGCGTCTCGCCCGGCTGAATCGGCAGGTAGGACAGGATGGTCGACTGCTCGATGCGCTCGTTGCCGCGCACGATGATGCGCTGGACGACGCCGGACTGCTGGCCTACCGCAGCGGCGGCCGCAGCCTCTGGCGAAGCTTCGGGCGGCTGGGTCGGCGTCGCCTCCTGCGCCAGGACGACGCCTGGCGCCACAAGCGCGGTCGAGCCCATCAGCAGGGCGAGGCCGGAGGCGAGCGCGGCGCGTCGGGCGCGGGTTCTTTGCATCGTATCAGCCGTCAACGGAAAGGAGCGGGTCAGGAAAGGACGCCGCCGAGAAATTTGAACACACGCAGTTGCTGCAGATCGTTCCAAGTCGCGAACAACATCAATCCCAACAGCAGCGCAAGCCCCACACGATAGCCCGCCGCCTGCACCCTGGCGGCCAGCGGTCTGCGCGCCACGGCCTCATAGGCGTAGAACAGCAGATGGCCCCCATCCAGAACGGGAATCGGCAGCAAATTCATGAAGCCGATACTCACCGAGACGAAGGCCGCCAGTTGCAGGAGATTCACGCCGCCGCCCAGGATCATGCTTCCCAGGTCCGGCGCGCCCTCGGCTCCCGCCTGCGCCACCTTGCCCGAGATTCGCGCGATTCCCAGCGGTCCGCTCAGTTGATCTGGCGAAACCTGCCCGGTGACCATGCGCCCGAGGTAGTAGACCGTCGTCTCCAGCGTCCGCCAGGTCCGCTCCACGCCGCCCTGCACCGCCTGGAGCGGGTTGTAGCTGACGTGGACAAAGTCCTTCGCAGATTGCGCCGGGGTGATCCCCAACTGGCCCTGTCGACGCTTGCCGGCCACCTCGTCATTGCGCTCGACCCACGCGGGGGTGGCGGTAATGGCGACGCGGGCCCCTGCCCGCTCGACCACGAAGTCGATCGGCACGTTGGCGCGCACCTGGACGATTTCCGAAACTTCGTCGAAGCCTTTGATCGGCCTTCCATCGGCTTCCACAATCAGGTCGCCTGAACGGAACCCGGCCTGTTCGGCGGGACTTCCGGCCTGCACGGCGGCAATTTTCGGCGGCAACGTGTATTGCCCAAAGGCCATCAGCAGCGCGGCGAAGAGCGCTATAGCCAGCACGAAGTTCGCCATTGGACCGGCAGCGACCACGATGGCGCGCTGCCAGAGAGGCTTGAAGTGGAAGTAGCGGCCGACGGCCTCGCGGCCTTCACGACGCTCGATCGCGCGGCGCATCTCCTCCAGATCCTCGCCGTCGGGAACGCTCGACGCGTTCTCGTCGCCGGTGAAGCGGACGTAACCGCCCAGCGGGATCCAGCCGATTCGCCATTCGACACCCGAGCGGTCCGTCCAGGAGGCGATGGATCGTCCGAAGCCGATGGAGAATCGATCGATAGCGACGCCAAACATCTTGGCGGCCAGGAAGTGGCCCAGCTCGTGGATCGTGACCACGAGTCCCAGCACCAGGACGAAGGGGATCACGAATACGCCGGCGTTGAGAATGAAATCGAGCAAGGGCGTTGTTCCTCCGAAGCCCTAGCGGCTGCGTCCTGCGACGACCTCGCCGGCGACGCCGCGCGCCGTCTTATCGGTCAGCCGGGCGTTTTCGAGCGTGTCGCCTGCGTCCCCCGTGACCAGGCCTTGCGTGTCGACGCGTTCGAGCGTCTCAGCCACCGTGGCGGCAATATCGAGAAACCCGATCTTCCGGTCAAGAAATGCGGCCACAGCGACCTCGTTTGCAGCGTTCATCACCGCGGGCGCGACCCCGCCGGCCGCCAATGCTTCTTTGGCGATCTTCAAGGCGGGAAAACGGCGCAGGTCGGGTTCTTCGAAGGTCAATTGACCCGCGGCCGCCAAATCGAGCTTCGGCGCCGGCCAGGGAAGCCGGTCGGGCCATGCGAACGCACAAGCGATCGGCGTGCGCATGTCCGGGGGACCAAGCTGGGCCAATGTCGACCCGTCGGCGTACTCGACCAGGCTGTGAATGATGGACTGCGGGTGCACCAGCACGTCCACCCGCTCAGCCGGCATGGCGAAGAGATAGGCCGCCTCGATCATCTCAAGGCCCTTGTTCATCATCGTCGCAGAGTCGACCGAGATCTTTATGCCCATGTCCCACTTGGGATGGGCCACGGCCTGCTCTGGCGTCGCATGCGCCATCTGCTCCAGGGTCCAACTGCGGAATGGCCCGCCCGATGCGGTCAGGATCAGCCGCGACACATGTTGCGCGTTTGCGGGGTCCAGCACCTGGAAGATCGCCGAATGCTCGGAATCGACGGGAATCACAGCGCCGCCGGCGAACTTTGCGGTACGGAGCAGCGAAGGACCCGCGCAGACCAGGCTTTCCTTGTTCGCAAGCGCGACGACCGCACCAGCCTTCGCAGCGGCCAGGGTCGGGGCGAGCCCGGCGAAGCCGACGATGGCCGACATCACCCACTGCGCCTCTTCGGCGGCCGCGCCGGCGACCGCCTCTGCGCCACAGGCGGTCTCGACGCCAGAGCCTTTCAGGCGGTCGCGCAACTCCGGATGCTTGGCCTCATCCTCGATCACAGCAAGGCGCGGACGCCAGCGCAGCGCCTGCTCGACCAGCCTGTCGACATTGCGCCCCGCGGTCAGGGCGGTGACTTCGACCTCGGCCCCAGCCTTGTCCAACAGGTCAAGGGTCGACACCCCGACCGAGCCGGTTGAACCCAATACGCTGACGCGTCGTGGCAAGGTCAATGCGCCCATCCCCAGTGATTGATCAGGCGGGCGACGGCCAGCACAACGACAGCGAACATCAGCCCGTCGACACGGTCCAGCAGGCCGCCGTGCCCAGGAATGAGGTCGCCCGAGTCCTTTACGCCGAAGCGGCGTTTGAGCATCGATTCCCAAAGGTCGCCGGCCATGGTGGCGAGCCCTCCGAGCAGGCCGATCAAGGCGCCGGCCTGGACGCTCAGCACGATCGCGCTGAAAGCCGCCATGGCCGCACCCGCACCCGCCGCCGCGGCGAGACCGCCGAGAAAGCCCGACCAGGTCTTGTTAGGTGAAAAGCGTGGCCAGAGTTTCGGCCCTTTCAGGGTGCTGCCCACTGCATAGGCGGCGATATCGGCCGCCCAGGCGACCGCCAGCAACAGGACTGTCCATTGACGCCCCTCGGGCATCCCTCGGAGCCAGACCAGGCAGATCACCGGAATGGACAGATAAATCACGCCGAAGGCCGCGTTCGCCGGGCGCTCGGCGACGCCACGCGCGACCAGCGCCGCCGCGGCCGCGCCTATGAACATCGCGCCCCACGCCAGCGGCATGCGCCCCTGGAACGCCAGGAACGCCCCGGCCAGGATCGCGACGGTGAGGGCCGTGGAAACGCGCACCGGCGAATGAGGCGCCGTCATCGCGCCCCACTCGATCGCCAGCAAAGCAACGGCTACGGCCACTAGGACCAGGAACAACCAGCGCAGGCCCGGCAGGTCGGCGAACCATACAGCTCCGAGGACCGCCGGGACGAGAACCGCCGCCGAGGCCACGCGAACGCCCAGATTGGACCAATCGAAACGTCTAGCCGGCGGCAAGGACATCATCGGCCACGGCGCCGCCGTAGCGCCGCTCGCGCTTGTTGAATTCGTCGATCGCCGCCCGCAGGTGATCGGCGCCATAGTCGGGCCAGAGCACGTCCTGGAAGACGAACTCCGAATAGGCGCTCTCCCAGAGCAGGAAATTCGACAACCGCTGCTCGCCGCTGGTGCGTATCACGAGATCGGGATCCGGCAGTCCGTCGGTGGAAAGCTTCGCCTGAAGCAGATCGTCGCTGATCTCCTCCGGCGCCAGCCGGCCCGAAGCGACATCAGCCGCCAACGCCCGGGCCGCATCGACCAGATCGGCCCGGCCGCCGTAGTTGAAGGCGACCTGCAGGAAGAATTTGTCATTGCCAGCCGTCCGCCGCTCGGCCCGCTCCACGATCTCCGCGACGTCCGGCGGCAGCCCCGCCCGACGTCCGAGAATGCGGATGCGCACGCCCTCGCGGGTCAGCTTCTCCAGGTCGGAGTTCACGTACAGCTTCAGCAGCCGCATGACCTCGGCGACCTCGCCGGCAGGCCTGCGCCAGTTTTCGGTCGAGAACGCATAGAGCGTCAGCCAGCGCACGCCGTGGTGCGGCGCCGCCTCCACCACCCGGCGGATGGCGTCCACGCCTTTCGGGTGGCCAAGCTGCCGCGGGAGGCCGCGCCGTTTGGCCCAGCGCCCGTTGCCGTCCATCACGATCGCCACGTGCAGTGGCGCGTGCGGCGCAGGCTCCTCCTGATCGATCGGGGCCATGGGATTCCTAAGCGTCCTTTGCCGAAATCGGCGGACTAGACCTGCATGATCTCTTGTTCTTTGGTTTTCAAGGCTTCGTCCACGCGTTTGATCGCCTCATCCGTGAACTTCTGGATTTCGCCTTCCATACGACGTTGCTCATCCTGAGTGATGACGCTGTCCTTCTCAGCCTTCTTCAGATCGTCGTTGGCGTCGCGCCGGACGTTGCGGATCGCGATCTTCTGCTGTTCGGCGTATTTGCCGGCAAGCTTAGCCAGGTCCTTACGCCGTTCTTCCGTCAGCGGAGGAATCGGGATGCGCAGGCTCTGTCCATCGACGACCGGGTTCAGCCCCAAGCCGGCGTTGCGGATCGCCTTCTCGACAGAGACCACCATTCCGCGGTCCCAAATGCTGACGCTGATCGAGCGGGGCTCGGGCACGCTCACCGCGGCGACCTGGTTCAACGGCACCGTTGAGCCATAGGCTTCGACCATCACCTGGTCGAGCAGGCTGGACGAGGCCCGGCCGGTCCGCAGACTCCCGAACTCGTCCTTGAGGGCCGCAATCGCCTTGTCCATGCGGTCCCGGTATTTGCTCAGAACCGGCTTTTCCGCAGCAGCCATGGGATCTTCTCCTGGATGTATCGTGTAACGAACGAAGGGCTCAGGTGATCGTCGTAAAGACGCCTTGCCCCTTCAGAACCTTGAGGAAGTTGCCCCGTTCGCGGATCGAGAAGACCACGATCGGAATCTGATTGTCACGCATGAGCGCGATCGCCGAGGCGTCCATCACCCGTAGGTCCTTGGCCAGAACCTCTTGGTAGCTCAGGCTCTCGTAGCGCTGGGCGCTTGGATCCTTCTTCGGGTCGGCGGTGTAGACGCCATCGACGCTCGTGCCCTTGAAGAGTGCGTCGCAGCCCATTTCGGCGGTGCGCAGCGCAGCCGGCGTGTCGGTCGTGAAGAACGGCGCGCCGAGGCCGGCGGCAAAGATCACCACCCTGCCCTTTTCAAGATGGCGCAGCGCACGACGGCGGATGTAGGGCTCGCAGACCGCATCCATCGGGATCGCCGATTGCACGCGGGTATAGACGCCGATCTTCTCGAGCGCGCCTTGCAGCGCCAAGGCGTTCATGACCGTCGCGAGCATGCCCATGTAGTCGGCGTTGGCGCGATCCATACCCTTCCCCGCCAAGGAAACGCCGCGGAAGATATTACCGCCGCCGATCACCAGGCACAGCTCCACGCCGTGATCAATGACTTCCTTGATGTCCTCGGCGACCGCCTCGATGGTCTTGGTGTCGATCCCGAAAAGCGCATCGCCCATCAGGACTTCGCCCGACATCTTCAAGAGGATCTTCTTGTAGCGGGGCTTGGCGTCGGGCATGGCGGCTTCCGGTCGAGAATCTGGCTGTTACTACATAGACCAAGGGCGCCGTACGCGTCGAACGTACGGCGCCCTTGGGGACGCTAAAAAGGACTAGATCAGCCTTGGCCGGTCATCGACGCCACTTCGGCGGCGAAGTCGTCCTGCTTCTTCTCCACGCCTTCGCCAAGGGCGAAGCGCACGAAGGCCTTCACCGCCACCGGCGAACCGGTTTCCTTGGCGGTTTCGGCGATCAGCTGTTCGATGGTTTGATCCGGGTTCATGACGAAGGGCTGCTTCAGAAGCACCACTTCTTCCTGCCACTTACGGATCCGACCTTCGATCATCTTCTCGACGACGGCCAGCGGCTTGCCCGATTCCAGCGCCTGGTCGGTCAGGAACTTCTTTTCCTTCTCGACGGCGGCCGGATCGAGGTCACCCTCGTTCAAAGCCAGCGGAGGGGTCGGGGTGCCGGCCACGTGCAAAGCGATCTTGCGGCCCACGTCCTTGAGCACCGCTTGGTCGCCAGCGCCTTCCAGCGCCACGAGCACGCCAAGACGGCCCACGCCGTCGCCCTGCGCGTTGTGCAGGTACAGAGCCACCGCACCTTCGCTCACCGACAGCCGAGCCGAACGGCGCAGACGCATGTTCTCACCGATCGTCGCGATCAGGTTGGTGATCACGTCGGCCACGACTTCGCCCTTGGCGGTCTTGGCGGCGGTGATGGCGTCGACGCCTTCGATGTCCAGGCCGACCAAGGCGAAGTCGCGCGCGGCGGTCTGGAACAGCTCATTCTTCGACACGAAGTCGGTTTCGGCGTTCAGCTCGACCAGCACGCCGGTCTTGCCGTCATCGCTCAGCTTGCCGGCGACGAGGCCTTCCGCGGCGGCGCGGTCGGACTTCTTGGCGGCCTTGGACAGGCCCTTGGTGCGCAGCCAATCGACGGCCGCTTCCATGTCGCCATTGTTTTCCTGCAAGGCCTTCTTGCAGTCCATCATGCCAGCGCCGGACTTCTCGCGCAGGTCCTTGACCAGCGCAGCGGTGATTTCCGCCATGGTCAGCTCCTTATTAAAGGTCAGAATGGGTATGACCGGGCCCTGACAGGACCCGGTCATGATCGTTTGACGTCAAGCTGCCGAGCGCCGAGCGCTCTTAGGCTTGGGGTTGGTCCTCGGCCGGAGCCTCGGCGACCGGAGTCTCAGCAACCGGGGCCGCTTCGGGCTCCGGCGAAAGCTCTCGGGCGAGGGTCGGCTCGATCGGGGCGACCGAAGCGCCCAGGTCCACGCCAGCAGCCGATTGGCCAGCGGCCAGGCCGTCGAGGACGGCGTCGGCCAGCAGGTCGCAGTAGAGCTGCAGCGCACGGGCGGCGTCGTCGTTGCCCGGGATCGGATAGGTGATGCCGTCCGGATCGCAGTTAGTGTCCAGGATCGCAATGACCGGGATGTTCAGCTTGCGAGCTTCCTTGATCGCGATCGCTTCCTTGTTGGTGTCGATCACGAACATCAGGTCCGGAATGCCGCCCATGTCCTTGATGCCGCCCAGGCTCAGCTCGAGCTTGTCGCGCTCGCGGGTCATCTGCAGCAGTTCTTTCTTGCCGCGGCCCTGGCCTTCGCCTTCCAGCAGGCCTTCCAGCTCGCGCAGGCGCTGGATCGAGGCCGAGACGGTGCGCCAGTTGGTGAGCGTGCCGCCCAGCCAACGGTGGTTCACGTAATATTGGGCGCAGCGCTTGGCGGCTTCGGCCACCGGGTCGGAAGCCTGGCGCTTGGTGCCGACGAACAGCACGCGGCCGCCCGATGCGGCGACCTCACGCACCTTCACCAGGGCCTGGTGAAGCAGCGGAATGGTCTGCGACAGGTCGATGATGTGGATGTTCGACCGCGAACCAAAGATGTAGCGGTCCATCTTCGGGTTCCAGCGGTGGGTCTGGTGGCCGAAGTGGGCGCCAGCTTCCAGGAGCTGACGCATGGAGAATTCAGGAAGCGCCATCGGCTTTTCGTCCTTTTTCCGGTTAACCTCCGCAGGCAAACCCTCCTCTCGGAGGACCGGAATGGGTACGATGGGATGTCTCCCCGCTCGTCGCCAAACACCTGCGTGTGGAATGACGCGCGAAATAGGCGCTAACGGCGGAAATTGCAAGCCTCACCGGTTCAACCGACAGGCTTGACCATTGCCAGGTACCTGTTTGCGGTTCATCCTCCGCGCGCAAGGGGGACGACAATGACACCTATCGTAGCAATGAGCATGGGCCTGTCGATCATGGCCAGTTCAGGGTTTGGCGCGAGTTCCACCCAGCCTCAGACCTTCAATGCCTCTCATCGCCCCGCCACGCCGAACTACTCGGCGCCGCGCCCGCCGCAAATGTTCAAGCCCTATAAGCCCACCTCGGTCTATTCGCCGCGCGGTGGGATCGACTCCTATCCTGCGCCCAAGAAGCCTCGGAGCTATATCGACCTACGCTGATCGCTTAGAGATCCTCGACGAACATCACGCCTGGCGCGGTCTTCAGGGCGCCGCGCACCGAAACGTCCAACGAGAAGCGCCCAGCCAGCTTCATCTCGACCTCGCGCCCACCATCAATCCCCGCGACGAGGATGATCTCCCCCCCACGCGGATTGGCGACGTTCTCAAGGCGCCGTTTCAGCGCCTCGACCTCTGCGCTGCGCGGCGCCACATGCACCCGCAAACCGGCCACTGCGTTCTCAACAGCCTTATCCACAGGCTCGGCGTCGTCGCCGAAGAAGCGCACCTCCCCGTCCCTCGCCTTAGCCCTGACCTTGATCGCCACGGCCTTGCCCGGCTCGAGCAGATCCCGACATTTCCTCAAGGACTCCGGCGGAAACAGCACTTCGTACTCGCCCGTCGGATCGGACAGGGTGACGAAGGCGAACTTCTCACCACTGGACTGCGAAGCCCGCTCCTGCTTGCGGCGGACCACGCCGGCCATCCGAAAGGCCTCGGCGCCGGCTTCGGCCTTGGGGATCACATCCGCCAGCAGGTCCGTGCGTCGACGGCGTAGGGCCGTCACCATGTCGTCCAGCGGGTGGCCTGACAGGTAGAAGCCGACGGCCGCCAACTCTTCGTCCAGCCGCTGCACGGGCGTCCAGGGCTCGGCCTTCGGAAGTCGGGGCCGCTGGGCCTCAGCCTGATCACCACCAAATAGCGATCCCTGCGAGGATGCGCGATCGGCGGCCATGCTCTGACTGTGGCCAACCAAGACGTCGGCGGCGGCCACCAACTGCGCGCGGTCTGGGTGAATGGAGTCGAAGGCGCCAGCCCGGGCCAGGGTTTCGAACGCCCGCTTGTTCACCTGCTTGGGATCAACCCGCTCGACGAAGTCGAAAATGTCCCGGAACGGTCCGCCCTCCGCGCGCACGGCCACCACATGCTCCATCGCCTGCAGCCCGACATTCCGGATCCCGCCCAGGGCATAGAGCACTTCCCCGTTCTCGACCTCGAAGTCGGCGGAACTCAGATTGATGTCGGGGCTGCGGACCTTGACGTTGAACCGCTTGGCGTCCTGATAGAACACTGCGAGCTTGTCGGTGTTCGAGATGTCGAGGCTCATCGACGCGGCGAAGAACTCCACCGGCGCGTTCGCCTTCAGCCAGGCGGTTTGGTACGAGACATAGGCGTAGGCCGCCGCGTGGCTCTTGTTGAAGCCGTAGCCCGCAAACTTGTCCACAAGGTCGAAGATGGAGCCGGCCTGCTCGGCCGGCACGCCCTTGGCCGATGCTCCTGAGACGAAGCGTGCGCGCTGCAGCTCCATCTCTTCCTTCTTTTTCTTGCCCATCGCCCGGCGCAGCAGGTCGGCTTCGCCGAGGCTGTAGCCAGCCAGGATCTGGGCGATCTGCATCACCTGCTCCTGGTAGACGATGATGCCGTAGGTTTCCTTCAGCACCGGCTCGAGGCTCGGGTGCAGATAGTCGATCTCCCGTCGCCCGAACTTGCAGTCGATGAAGGCCGGGATGTTGTCCATCGGGCCCGGTCGATAGAGCGAGACCACGGCGGTGACGTCTTCGATGGACCCCGGCCTTAGCTGGCGCAGGGTGTCGCGCATGCCCTGCCCTTCGAGCTGGAACACCCCGACGGTGCCTCCGCTCGACATCACTTCATAGGCAGGGCCGTCATCTAGCGGCAGGGTCGCAAAGTCCAGGTTCTCGCCGCGCTTGGCGAGGAACTTCAAGGCCCGGTCGATAACTGTCAGAGTCTTCAGGCCCAGGAAGTCGAACTTCACCAGGCCGGCGCTCTCGACCCACTTCATGTTGAACTGGGTCGCAGGCAACTCGGAGCGTGGATCGCGATAGAGCGGCGTCAGCTCGGTCAGCGGGCGATCGCCGATCACCACACCGGCGGCATGGGTCGAGGCGTTACGATACAGCCCCTCGAGCTGCAGCGCGGTTTCGAGCAACTGCTTGACCGCCTCGTCATCGCGCTTGGCCTGCTGCAGACGCGGCTCGATCTCGATCGCTTTGGCCAGGGTCACCGGGTTGGCCGGGTTCGCCGGCACCATCTTCGCCAGGCGATCGACCAGGCCGAGCGGTAACTGCAGCACCCGGCCCACGTCCCGCAGCACGGCTCTCGCCTGCAGGGTGCCGAAGGTGATGATCTGCGCGACCCGGTCACGCCCGTAGTGTTGTTGGACGTAGCTGATGACCTCTTCCCGGCGCTCCTGGCAGAAGTCGATATCGAAGTCGGGCATCGACACCCGCTCCGGATTGAGGAAGCGCTCAAACAGCAGGCCGTAGCGCAGCGGATCCAGGTCGGTGATGGTCAGCGAATAGGCGACCAGCGAGCCTGCGCCAGAACCCCGCCCCGGCCCCACCGGGATGTCATGGGCCTTCGCCCACTTGATGAAGTCCGAAACGATGAGGAAGTAGCCAGGGAACCCCATCTGGGTGATGACCCCGATCTCCCGTTCCAGCCGCGCCTCATACTCCTCAACGGGCGCAGCCGAGGCCTGTCCGCGGGCGATCCGCATCTTCAAGCCTTCGCGAGCTTGGTGGGCCAATTCATCGGCTTCGGAGCGACCGCCGTCCGTGTCAAACCGCGGCAGGATCGGATCACGCTTCTTCACCATGAAGGCGCAGCGTCGCGCGATATCGAGGGTGTTGTCGCAGGCCTCTGGTAGGTCGGCGAACAGCGCGCGCATGTCCGCCGCCGGCTTGAACCAATGCTCCGGCGTGACCCGCCGACGCTCGTCCTGACTAATGAAAGCGCCATCCGCGATGCACAGCAGCACCTCGTGCGCCTGGTGCATGCTGGCCTTCGGGAAATAGACGTCGTTAGTGGCGACCAACGGAATATCATGCTCATAGGCGTAGGTGACGAGCTCGCCTTCAGCCGCTGCCTGGGCCGGCAGGCCATGCCGCTGCAGCTCGATGTAGAACCTGTCCCCGAAGACCCTCGCCATCTCGGCGAGCGCGGCCTGGCCCTCAGCCACCTTGCCAGCGGCCATCAGAGGATCGACCGGACCATCGACGCCCCCGGAGAGCAGGATAAGCCCCTCCGACCGCGCCGCCACCTTCTCCCATGCCACCGAGACGTCGCCGCCGTCGTCGGACTCCAGATAGCAGAACGACGAAAGCTCGCTGAGATTGAGATACCCC
>JAEXKM010000449.1 GCA_023445705.1 Pseudomonadota bacterium | reverse complement strand
GCCCGGACCAGGAAGCCGCTCTCAAGGCCTATGTCGACGCCGGCCAGCCCAAGGCCCGGCCCGATCGCGGCGGGCGCAAGGACTTCGCGGCCATGACCACGCCCCAGAGGCTGGACGCCCGCCGCGCCATGATGACCGAGCGCCTGGCTGCATTCGACCAACGCGCAGCGGCCACCAAGCGCTTCTACGCCCAGCTCAATCCCTCGCAGCAGAAGGCTTTCGACGCCCTTCAGCAGCAACGGGGCGGACGCGAAGGCATGCATGGCGGACGCGGGCACGGTCCGCGCGGCTGATCCCCCGTGCTAAAGGACGGGCATGCTGTTCAAGGCGCCCGTCCTGAAAGCCGTCGCGGAAGGCGAGGTCGACCTCGCCTTCCGACGCTGGCGCAGGCCGACGGTCAAGGCCGGCGGAACCCTGACCACCCCGATCGGCGTGCTTGCCATCGACGCGGTCGACCAGATCACGCCGGACGCGATCAGCGAGGCGGAAGCGCGCCGCGCCGGCTTTGCGTCGCGAGCCGCCGCACTGGCCGCCCTGCCGGGAGAGCAGCCGCTCTATCGGATCGCTTTCCGCCTGGCTGGCGCAGATCCTCGCGCCACGCTGCGCGACGACGCATCGTCAGCAGGCCTGGACGCCGTTGAGACTGCGCTGGCGCGCCTGGACGCCCGCCATCCCTGGACCGCCGAGACGCTCGACCTGATCGCCGAGAACCCCGGCGTGCGGGCGCCGGACCTGGCCGCGCGGGTGTCGCACGAAACGCAGCCTTTCAAGGCGAATGTGCGAAAACTCAAAGCGCTGGGCCTCACCATCAGCTTGGAAGTGGGGTATCGGCTCTCGCCTCGGGGCGAAGCGCTGCGGGCGCGCCGCTTGCAGCGAGCCGCAGCCAAGGCTAATCCGCCCGCATGATCCCGGCCCCGGCATTCCTGTCGAACCCTGAGCGGTTCATGGCCTTTTCGCGCTGGGCCGCGCCCATGTTCGGCGTCATCGCCTTGGTGCTGGGCCTGGCCGGTCTGTGGCTCGGCTTCACCGCGCCCGAGGACTACCAGCAAGGCGACACGGTCCGGATCATGTTCATTCATGTGCCGGCGGCCTGGATGAGCATGTTCGTCTATGCCTGCCTGGCCGTTGCGAGCTTCCTGGCGCTGGTCTTCCGGCACGCCCTGGCCGATGCGGCCGCCCAGGCCGCGGCGCCGCTGGGCGCGGCCTTCACCTTCCTGGCCCTGGTGACCGGGGCGCTGTGGGGCCGGCCCATGTGGGGCGCCTGGTGGGTCTGGGATGCGCGCCTCACCTCGGTCCTCGTACTGTTCCTGGTCTATGTGGCCTACATCGCCCTGCGCGCTTCGCTGGACGACGAGGCCAAGGCCGCGCGGGCCGGGGCGATCCTGGCCCTGGTCGGCGCCGTGAACCTGCCGGTCGTGAAGTTCTCCGTGGACTGGTGGAACACCCTGCACCAGGGCGCCTCGGTCTTCCGCGCCGAAGGGCCGGCCATGACCAACGATTTTCTCTGGCCGCTGCTGCTGATGGGCCTGGCCTACATGTCCGCGTTCGGATCGCTGTGGCTGGTCGGCATCCGCGCCCAGGTCTGGCGGCGCCGGGCCGAGGCCGCGGCCGTCCGCGCCGCAAGAGGATAGGATGCTCGATCTCGACGCCGGCAAGTACGCGGCCTTTGTCTGGCCGGCCTACGCGATCACCGCCCTGGTGTTCCTGGCCATGATCGTCTTCACCCTGAACCACGCGCGGCGCTGGCGCCGGCAGGCGGAAAAGACCCGCCCGTGAACCGCCTGCTCGCCTTCCTGCCCCTGGCCGCGCTGCTCGCCCTGGGACTGCTGTTCGGGCTCTATGCCCTGAAGCGCGATCCCCAGGTCCAGCCCGACGCCTTGGTCGGCAAGCCCCTGCCCGACCTCGTCCTTCCGGCGCTCGACAGCGGCCGCCCGCTGTCGCTGCGCCAAACGGCGGCGCCCGCGCCCGTGCTGGTGAACATCTTCGCGTCCTGGTGCGCCCCCTGCGAGATCGAGCATCCGGTGCTGGTCGACCTGAAGAAGCAGGGCGTGCGGGTCGTCGGCGTCGCCTACAAGGACGCGCCGGACAACACCAAGGCCTTCCTCGGCCGGCTGGGCGATCCCTATGCAGAGCGCCTGGTGGACCGCGATGGCCGGGCCGGGATCGAGTTGGGCGTGACCGGTGTGCCGGAGACCTATCTGGTCGGCGCCGACGGGACGATCCTGGCCAAGCACACCGGCCCGCTTAGCCTGGACCAGGCCAAGGCCCTGCTTTCCAAGGCCCGTTAACCTTTCCTTGAGGCGACGCATCGAAGGGTCGCGAAGGTTCTGTTAACCATAAAAGCGCCGCCCGTGAGCATCGTTCGCACGCCGATCTTTCCGACCAGCCAACAGGCCGGCCAGACGCAGGCAAACCGCAATTCGGGGGGCCAGCGCGCGTTCTTCGCCGCCGCGGCTGGAGCGCCCGCAGCCGCCGCCGAAATGGCGACGCCCGCGCCAGCGGCGCCGCGCATGCCCGTCGACCTGCCTGCAGAACCGCCGCAGAAGATCCTGCGGCCCGGCTCGCTGCTGGATATCTGGGTCTAGGCGGCCTTCTTCAGCTTTTTCTTCTTGGGCTTGTCGCCCTTGGTCCCCTTCGGCCCCTTCTCCGCCTTGGCCTTCTTGGGCTTGGCGGGCTTCGGTGGCTTGGCGATCGGAAGCGGCACAGGCGGCGCAGCAGCCTGATCGCCGGCCCGGATGAGTTCGCGCAGGGCGTCGGTCAGCGCGACGCGGCGGGCCGCGCCCAGCAGGGCCAGCAGCCGCGCGTCGGCCGCCGCCATCCGGGGCTTCACCAGCGTCAGGGCTTCGCGCCCCGCCTCGGTCAGGGAAACCGCATTGGCCCGGGCGTCCGAGGCCGAGCGCTGGCGCTCCAGCAACCCCTTGGTGATCATCCGCGCAGCCATGTCGGCCAGGGTGGAGCGGTCGATGCCGGTGATCCGCACAAGATCGGTTTGAGTCAGGCCCTCGTGGGCCTCGACCGCAGCCAGCACCGCATACTGGCGTTGGGTCACGCCGGCGTCGCCCAGTTCTTCGGCATAGAGATCGAGGGCGAGCTGAAGGGCGCGGTGCAGCAGGTGACTGGGGGACTTGTCCAGGGCCGGCAGGCCCTTCTTCGACTTTTCCGGAGACTTCGACTTGGCCATCGGCGCCACCCCCGCTTGTCGTCAAGGTTCAAGCTACCGAACGATGGTGTCGGTTTGAAGACAGATACTCAGCCTGCGGCGCATGCCGGCTAGTCGGCGGGGGGCGGCTCGTAGGCCTTGGCGTACTTCATGATCAGCGGCACCTGGCTGAAGGTGAACAGCAGGGTGATGATCTGTATGCCCGGGAACCGGAAGAGGACCCAGATGTCGTCGGGTTGGGTGCGCCAGACGACCTCGTTCACGATCGCCACCGCGAAGAAGAAGATCACATAGTTGATCGCGAGCTTGCGCCAGCCGTCTTCGGGCATGCGGATCGCCTCGCCCATGACCAGCTTCAGGGCGTTCTTCTTGACCAGCAGGCTGACCAGAAGGGCGATGCCGAAAGAGGCGTTGGTCACGGTAGGCTTCATCTTGATGAAGCGCACGTCGTGGAAGATCAGGGTCAGGCCGCCGAACACCAGGGCGAAGAGGCCGCTGATCAGCGGCAGCGGCGCGATACGGCGTTCGAAGACGAAGCCGATCGCCAGGGCGACGGCCGAGGCCGGGACCAGCACCCAGGTCGCCTGCATCAGGGCTTGCTGCTGGGGCACGCCGGTCGACTTGAAATAGAAGAAGCCCAGGAAGAAGGCGACGACGCCGCCGTAGTCGACGATGCCGCGCACCCATTTGCGCGCGCTGGGAGAGAGGATCATGCGTCTTCCAGGCCGACGAGGGTGCGGGCGAAGGCGCGCGCCTTGAAGGGCTGAAGGTCCTCGATCCCCTCGCCCACGCCGATCAGCTTGATGGGGCTGTCGGAAGCCTGAGCCACAGGCACCAGCACCCCGCCGCGGGCGGTGCCGTCCAGCTTGGTCATGACGATGCCCGACACGCCGATCTGATTGCCGAAGATGTTTTCCTGGGCGAGCGCATTGCGCCCGACCGTGGCGTCCAGCACCAGCAGGGTTTCGTGGGGAGCCTCCGGCTCGACCTTCTTGACCACGCGGATGACCTTCAGGAGCTCGTCCATCAGGCCCTGTTTGTTCTGCAGGCGGCCGGCGGTGTCGATCAGCACGACGTCGTAGCCCTCGGCCTTGGCGCGCTCGATGGCGTCGAAGGCCAGGCCCGCAGCGTCAGACCCGGTCGGCCGTGACATGAAGTCGGCGCCCGCGCGCTCGGCCCAGACCTTGAGCTGCTCGACCGCCGCGGCGCGGAAGGTGTCGCCGGCCACGACCAACACCTTGGCCCCGCCGCCGACCAGTTCGGCCGCGATCTTGCCCAGGGTCGTGGTCTTGCCCGAGCCGTTGACCCCGATGAACATCACCACGTAGGGCCGCGGACCCGAGAGGGGGGCGAACTCGCCCTCGCGGCTCTCGAGTTCGGTGCCGATAGCCTCGGCCAGGGCTTCCTTGATCTCCTGCTCATCGACGCTCTTGCCGAACTTCTCGGCGGCGAAGCGCTCGGTGATGCGCGCAGCCGAGTGCGGGCCGAGGTCGGCCTCGATCAACATCTCTTCAAGCTCATCGAGCTTGGCCTGGTCCAGCGGCTGCTTGGTGAAGGTGGAGACCACCTGTTCCGTCATCTGCTTGGACGAGCGCGAAAGCCCGTCGGCGAGACGTTGGAACCAGCCCTTCTTCGGTTCGGTCATGAGGCCAGCTTCTAGCCGGTCCGGTTGTTGCGCGATAGAGGACAAGGATGGACGCGCTCGCCACCGCCTTCGTCTGGCTGGACTACGCCGCCGTGGCCGTGTTCGGCGCCACCGGAGCGCTGGCGGCGGCCCATCGCAAGCACGACATCGTCACCTTCTGCTTCTTCGCGGCGGTGACCGGCGTCGGCGGCGGGACCATGCGCGATCTGCTCATCGACGCACCGGTGTTCTGGGTGCAGCGGCCGGACTACATCATCGCCTGTATCGGGGCGGCCCTGGCGGTCTGGTTCTTCGGCACCGGGCACGCGCGGCTGAAGGTGCTGCTCTGGCTCGACGCCTTGGGCATGGCCGCCTACAGCGTGGTGGGTGCGGCCAAGGCCATCTCGCTGGGCGTGACGCCGTTCTCGGCGATGATGATGGGCGTGCTGACCGCCTGCTTCGGCGGCATCATTCGCGACGTCCTGGCCGGAGAGCCGTCGGTCCTGCTGCGGCGGGAGATCTACGTGACCTGCGCGGTGGCCGGGGCCGCCGTCTATGTGGCGCTCTATATGCTGGGCGTCCGCGACATCTGGACCGGCCTTGCCGGGTTTGCGACGGCCTTCGTCATCCGGGCCGGGGCCATCCGCTGGGGTTGGATGCTGCCGGCCTTTCCCGGGCGCGGCCGCGAACGCGACACTGCCGACTAGGGCTTCGGCGGCCAGACCGCGGTGTCGTGGTCGGGGTGCTGGTTCGAGGCCACGGAGGCGTAGAACTCGGCCATCTTCGCGGCGTCCTCCGGGGCCCGATGCGGCAGTTCCGCCAGATGGTCCGTGTAGGGGAGCTTCGAGGCGAGGCCGACCTGGATGGTCGGATCGATCTCCTCCGGATGGTCGAAGGCGCCGATGGCCACGTTCACGACCCACTTCTCCGTCTCGAAGGTGAGCTGGGTCCCGCACTCGGGGCAGAAGCCGCGGCGGGCCTTGTTGGAGCTCGCGAAATACTTTGGCGCGCCCCGGGTCCATTCCAGGTCGAAGGCGTCGACATAGGGGCCGAAGAAGCCGCCGAACGCCTTCTGGCACATGCGGCAATGGCAGACGCTGGCCCGGCCCAGACGCCCGGCGCGAAAGCGTATCGCCCCGCACTGGCAGCCGCCGGAGAAGCTCACTCCGCAGCCTCCAGGGCCGGCAGGCGCGCCAGGACCTTGCCGCCTGCGTGTCCCACGACCTGCAGGGCGACGATCACGCCGATGGGCGCCTCGCCCTCGAAGGCGATCTCGGTGAAGTCGTCGGCGCGGGCGACGCCGGGCCGCTCGACCAGGCCCGACAGGAGCCGGCCCGCCTGGCGATCCAGATGCCGGGTCAGCGCCGCCTCGCCCGCCGCCCGCAAGCGCGCGGCCCGCTCCTTGATGACGTTGCGCGGAAGCTGCGGCATCCGCGCGGCCGGGGTCCCCGGCCGCGGGCTGAAGGGGAAGACGTGCAGGAAGGCCAGGCCCGCCTCCTCGACCAGGGCGAGGGTGTTGGCGAACATCTCGTCGGTCTCGGTCGGGAAGCCGGCGATCAGGTCCGCCCCGAAGGCGACGTCGGGACGCACGGCGCGCACCTCCGAGACCAGCTTGAGGGCATCGGCGCGCAGGTGGCGGCGCTTCATCCGCTTGAGGATCATGTCGTCGCCCGCCTGCAGGGACAGGTGCAGGTAGGGCATCAGACGCGGCTCTTCGGCCAGGCACCGCATCAGGTCGGGATCGATCTCGGCCGCGTCGATGGACGAGAGCCGCAGACGCGGCAGGTCGGGCACGAGCTTCAGGATGCGCGCGACAAGCTGGCCAAGCGTCGGCTGACCGGGCAGGTCGGCGCCCCAACTGGTCACATCGACGCCGGTGAGAACGACCTCCTGGTAGCCCTGGGCGGCGAGCTTGCGCACCTGCTCGACGACCTCGCCGGCCGGGGCAGAGCGCGAATTTCCGCGACCATACGGGATGATGCAGAACGTGCAGCGATGGTCGCAGCCATTCTGGACCTCGACATAGGCCCGAGCCCGGTCCTTCAGGCCGTCGATCAGGTGACCGGCGGTCTCGCGGACGCTCATGATGTCGTTGACCCGGACCTTGCCCTCTGGAATCCGGTCGGCATAGGCGCCGGCCTGGGACTTCTCGGCGTTGCCGAGCACCAGGTCCACCTCGGCCATGGCGGCGAAGGCGGCGGGATCGATCTGGGCCGCGCAGCCGGTGACGATCAGCCGGGCGTCGGGGTTCTCGCGCCGGGCCTTGCGGATCGCCTGGCGCGCCTGGCGCACGGCCTCGTTGGTGACGGCGCAGGTGTTGAAGACGATGGCGTTCGACAGGCCGTCCTCCGCCGCGCGGGTGCGGATGACCTCGCTTTCGTAGGCGTTCAGCCGGCACCCGAAGGTGACGATGTCGACGTCGGTCTTGCTCACGGCAAGGTTCCCGTGAAGTCCACCTGGGCGGGGCCGGTCATGATCACATGGCCGTCGCTCTCGCACCACTCGATGGTCAGTTCGCCGCCGTCCAGCTCGAGCCGGGCCTTGCGGTCGGCAAGGCCGCGTCGCGCCGCAGCCACCAGGGCCGCGCAGGCGCCGGTGCCGCAGGCCTTGGTCAGGCCCGCGCCGCGCTCCCAGACCTTGAGCCGGATGTGGTCGCGCGCCTTGATCTCCGCGAAGCCGACGTTCACGCCCTCGGGGAACAGGCGATGGTGCTCGATCATCGGGCCGACCTCGCGCACGGGCGCGGCCTCGGCGTCGGGCACGAAGAACACCACGTGGGGGTTGCCCATCGAGACGCAGCCCGGCGTGTGCAGAACCGGATTGTCGATCGGCCCGACCTGCAGCTCTATGCCGCGGGTGTCCATGTCCTCCGCCAGGGGGATCTGACGCCAGTCGAGGCCGGGCTCGCCCATGTCGACGCTGACGACCTGGTCGCCGGCGCGGGTGGCGGTCAGCAGGCCGCCCTGGGTCTCGATCACCGCCGCATCGGCGCCCGAGGCCTCCATCAGCAGCCAGCCGACGCAGCGGCTGGCGTTGCCGCAGGCGCCGACTTCCTCGCCGTCGGCGTTCCAGAAACGCACCCGAGCGTCAGCTTTAGCCGACGGTTCTATAGAAACCAGCTGATCGCAGCCGACGCCGCCGTCGCGGCTGGCGATCGCGCGCACCTCCTCCGCGGTCGGCGCGAAGGGGGCGGTGCGGGCCTCGACCACGACAAAGTCGTTGCCGAGCCCGTTCATCTTGAGGAACGGACGGCTCATGGAGCCGGCTATATAGGCGAGAATTGGCCTGCGATCACCTGGCGCAGGCCAAGGACAGAAGACAGGCCCGGCCAGCGCGGCTATTCGTTCGGCCATGAAACTCGTTACGGCGGCGCTTATGGGCGCCCTTCTCACGGCTCCGGCGGCCCTGGCCCAGACGGCCACCGATCCCTTTATCTGGCTCGAGGATATCGACAGCCCCAAGGCGCTGGCCTGGGTGGAGGCGCAGAACGCCCGTACGGCCAAGCGGCTGGAAGGCGATCCGCGTTACGAAGCGTTCCTGACCGAAGGCCGCGCGATCTTCACCGCCACCGACCGCGTGCCGCGCCCGAACTTCCGCGCGGGCGGCGTCGACAACTTCTGGCAGGACGCTGAGCACACCCACGGGCTTTGGCGCCACACAAGCCTCACCGCCTACCGCGAACAGGCGCCGGCCTGGGATGTGGTCCTCGACATCGACAAGCTGGCCAAGGACGAGGGTCGCAACTGGTTCTTCAAGGGCGCGAACTGCCTGAAGCCCGACGAGACCCTTTGCCTGGTGCGCCTGTCCAACGGCGGCGGCGATGCGGTCGAGCTGCGCGAGTTCGACACCCAGTCTAAAGCCTTCGTGGACGGCGGCTTCCGCTCGCCGGAGGGCAAGCAGGACGCCGACTGGCTGGACCGCGACACCCTGGTCGCCTCCCGCGAATGGACGCCGGGTGAAGTGACGGATTCCGGCTACGCCTACGTCGTCAAGCTGGTCAGCCGCTCGGGCGAGACCCGGGAGATCTTCCGCGGCGAGAAGTCCGACGTGCAGGCCGCCGGAAGCGTGCTTCGCGGCGAAGGCGGCAAGGCCCAGGGCGTGCTGATCCGCCGTGGCGTGACCTTCTTCGAGTCCGAGTACAGCCTCTATGCCGACGGCAAGCTGACCAGGATCTCTCTGCCCCGGAAGGCGCAGTACCAGACCTTCGTGGACGGACGACTGATCTTCACCCTGCAGGAGGCCTGGAACGGCTTCGCCGCGGGCGCCCTGATCGCCTACGACCCCAAGGACCTGGCGGCGGGTCCCGCCCTCGTCTTCCAACCGGGCCCACGCCAGGCGATCCAGAACGTCTCGGACACCAAGGGCCTGCTGGCGGTCGAGCTGCTGGAGGACGTGAAGGGCGCCATCGACGTCTACGACCTGAAAGGCGGCAAGTGGACCGCGCGCCGCCTGGCCCTGCCCAAGGACGAGACCCTGACCATCGTCTCGACCTCGGGCGACGACGACCAGCTCTTCGTCGGCGCTGAAGGCTTCCTGACGCCGTCGACCCTCTGGCTCGCGGACGGCGACACCGGCAAGGCGCAGAAGGTCAAGGCGCTGCCGGCGCGGTTCAACGGCTCCCAGGATCGCGTCGACCAGTACTGGGCGACCTCGTCCGACGGGACCAGGATCCCCTATTTCGTCGTGCGGCCGAAAGGCGCGAAGCTCGACGGATCCCTGCCGACCCTGATGTACGGCTATGGCGGCTTCGAGGTCGCCAAGCCGCCCTACTACATGCCCGAGATGGGCAAGATCTGGCTGGAGCGCGGCGGCGCCTACGTGATCGCCAATATCCGCGGCGGCGGCGAGTTCGGCCCCGCCTGGCACCAGGCGGTCCTGCGCGAGAAGCGGCAACTGGCCTTCGACGACTTCGCGGCGGTCGCCCGCGACCTCGAGGCGCGAAAGATCACCTCGCCCCGCCGCCTGGGCATCTATGGCCGTTCGAACGGCGGCGTGCTGACCACCGTCTCCATGACCCAGCATCCGGAGCTCTGGAACGCGGTGGTCGTGGAGAGCCCGTTGGTGGATATGCTGCGCTATCACAAGCTCTCGGCGGGGGCTTCGTGGATCGGCGAGTACGGCAATCCGGATGTCGCCGAGGATCACGCCTTCATCGCCAAGTACGACGGCTACCTGAACCTGAGGCCCGGCCAGACCTATCCGGAGCCCTACATCACCACCAACACCCGGGACGACCGGGTCCATCCGGGCCACGCGCGCAAGTTCGCGGCCAAGATGGAGGCCTTGGGCTACCCCTACCTCTATTACGAGAACACCTTCGGCGGGCATGCCAACGACGCCGATCCCGAACTGAACGCCCGCCGCTGGGCCCGGCACTATGTGTATCTCGCCCAGAAGCTGATGGACTGAGAGGCCTTCTAGAAAGCCCCTCGTTCGTCATGGCCGGGCCACCAGGTCCCGGCCATCCATACGCGCTAGGCTTTGACAATGACGAGCGCCGCGACAGCTTGTACCGGGCGACGTCTATGGATCCCCGGCACGCTAGCGCGGCCGGGGATGACGATTGTCCAGGGCGGTGGATGATGCCCAGTAGGCGTCATCAACATCGGGGCGGCGTGACCCTTGAACCGCACCGCACCACAAGCTGCGCGGTTGACGCGCCCACACGCACGTGATTTGCAGCCCGCGGGCAATTTTTGCGTTCGGAGCGGGCTAAGTGACGGTTTATAGGAACTTTTTTGTCAGTTTTGCGACAGTCACCGCAACGTCCTTGCTCACGGCTTGCGCAGCCATAGACCCGGAGAGCGTTTCCGATTCCGCCGGAATGACCGTCGGGGCTGGGACGCCTGTCCCGGCAGCCGGCGAAACAGCGGCCGTCGGAACGCAGGTCCGCGATGCGGCCGACGACCCGGAGATCTGGGCCGATCCGCGCGATCCCTCCCGCGGGGCCATCTTCGGCACCGATAAGCAGGCCGGACTCTATGTCTATGACCTGGCGGGCAAGGACCTGCAGTTCCTGCCCGAGGGCCCGCTCAACAACGTGGACCTGCGCGATGGTTTCGAGGTCGGCGGGCGCGAGCAGGTCCTGATCGGTGCCAGCGACCGGCGCCGAAGCGGGATCGCCTTCTTTCTGCTCGATCCGGACACGCTGAAAACCGCGCTGTGGGGACGCACGCCGGTGAGCGTGAGCGAGCCCTACGGCTTCTGCATGGGACGGCGCGGCGCCGAGACCATCGCGGTGATGGTCGGTAAGGACGGCGACATCCAGCAGTTCACGATCACCAACCAGGATGGCAAGCCCGCCGCCGCCCTGACCCGCAGCTTCGCGGTCGGTTCGCAGTCGGAAGGCTGCGTGATCGATGACCAGGCCGGCGCCCTCTACATCGCCGAGGAAGCCAAGGGGATCTGGCGCTACAGCCTGGACCCGGCCACAGGCGCGGCCCGCACCCACTTCGCGCCCGCCCCCTCGCCCGAACTCAAGCCGGACGTTGAGGGCCTGACGCTGCTGCGCGACGGCGGCAGAACCTATCTCCTGGCTTCGAGCCAGGGCGACAGCGCCTTCGCCGTATGGCGCGTGGATGGTGAGCCGGCCTATGTCGGCCGCTTTTCGGTGACGCCGGGCGCGGGGGCCGATGCGGTCACCGGCACCGACGGGATCGCCGCGCTGGGCGGCCCGGTCGGCGGCTTTCCCGAGGGGCTGATCGTCGTGCAGGACGATTCCGACACCGATGGCGAGACGACCGAAGGCGCCCGCGCCCGTCAGAACTTCAAGCTCGTGGACTGGCGCGCGGTGAAGGCCGCGCTGGCCATCCAGTAGCCGATCAGGTGCCGCGCCGCCAATCGACGGCGACGCCAGGTTCGCCGGCGGCCATGCGCTTCAAGTGGCTGTCGACGACCGCCTCGACCCGGGTCAACCGCTCGGTGTCTGAGGCGTCGGCGACCAGCATCAGGGTTTCCGGAGCCGCGCGGAGCGCCGCGCGGCCCATCTCGAAGCTGATCCGGCCTTCATGGTCGGTATGCTCGGCCGGGACCCTGCGGCCGAAGTGTTCGCACAGCGCGATCATGTAGCGCTGCGCGTTGGGGGTCACCACGGTGGCGCTCGACCTCATGCGCGGTCTCCCTACACACGCTCGATCTTCGCGGCGGCCTCGTCCAGCGCGGCGGCGATCGCGTCGATCTGGGCCTCGGTCGGACGGTCGCCCTGAAGGCGCAGCCGAAGGGCCAAGCCCAGGTTCTGCATCGCGCGTTCCACGCGAGGCGAGGAGCGGGGCGAGTGTTCGGCCGCCTGATCCAGCCGAGCAAAAACCGCGTCGACGCTGGCCTTGTTCCGTTCGAGCGCTTCAAGGCCCTCGGCGGTGATCTCATAGGCCTTGCGGGCGCCTTCGACCGCAGCCGGGCGAACGAAACCTTCGTCCTCCAGCATGGTCAGGGTCGGGTAGATAGCGCCGGCGCTGGGCCGATAGGCGCCGCCGGTGCGTTCTTCCAGCGCGCGGATCAGTTCGTAGCCGTGGCTGGGCTTGTCCTTGAGCAGGGCCAGGATGACGAAGCGCAGGTCGCCGTGCTCGAGCAGTCGCCCGATACGCCGTCCGCCGTCGCGACCTCCACGGCCCCAGCGGCCTCCGCCCACGCCGCCGAAACTGTCGCGGCTGCGGTGTTCATGTCGTTTCCAATGATGATGTCTATGCATTTTCGATCCTATTTCGATATGTCGAAATGCTAGATATATCGAGAGCGGGTCGAATTCAAGATATATCTTTTTGTATCTTCTAGGCCTCGCGCAGGACTTCGGCGAGCAGCCGGCCTTCCGGCGCGCGGCTCGAGCCTGCCCGCCAAGCCACGACGATCTCCCGCGTGGGGTGATCGGCCTGCAACGGCATGACCGCCACGTCCGCGGCGTCGGTGAGGCCCGCCGCCACCGCCATGGCCGGCAGGAAGCTCACCCCGAGCCCCGAGCCGACCATCTGCACCAGGGTCGGCAGCGAGGTCGCCGCGAAGCTTTCCTCGTCGCCCGTACTTGTCGGCGGCTTCAGACCGCAGGCCGCGAGTGCGTGGTCGCGCAGGCAGTGGCCGTCTTCCAGAAGGATCAGGTCATCGCTCTCCAGGGCCGAAGGCGGGGCCTCGCGCTCATGGGCCAACGGATGGCTGCTGGGCAGGGCGGCCATCAGCTCGTCGTCGGAAACGTGAGCATGGGCCAGGCCCGACATGTCGTAAGGCAATGCGATCAGGGCGGCGTCGAGCTGGCCGGCCTTGAGCTGGGCGATCAGCCGATGCGTCAGGTCTTCGCGCAGGAAGAGCCGCAGCTTGGGAAAGCGCTGCCGCAACAAGGGCAAGGCCTTGGGCAGCAGGAAGGGCGCGATGGTTGGAATGACGCCCAGACGGAAGCGGCCAGTCAGGGGCTGGCCCGCGTTGCGCGCCGACAGCACCAGTTCCTCGGCCTCGTTGAGGATCCGGGTGGCTTTGCCGAGGGCGACCTCGCCGACCGCGGTGAGGATGACGCCCGAGCGCGCCCGGTCGACCACCGGTCCGCCGAGAATCTTCTCCAGTTCCTGCACGCCGGCCGAAAGAGTCGGCTGGGTGACGTGGGCGGCTTCGGCCGCGCGGCCAAAGGAACCGTGCTCAGCCAGCAACTTTAGATACTGTAGCTGTCGGAGGGTCGGGAGATTCATGGGTCTGAAGATAGGAACAATCTATCCAAAATCCAAAAACAATCGATTGGCCCGCAATGAGCCCGCGCTGTACCTCTTTTTGCGTCACGGCGTAGGTCCCTCCAGCCCCCAGGGGCGGCCCCCGAGCATTTGGGCCGCCAACTGCGCCGTTCCGTCCGGGAGTGCGCGATCCCCCCGCGCCTCCCGGACCCCCTTTCTGGAAAATTGGAGATAACCATGTCGCTCGACGCCCTGTCCGCTTCCTTGCCCGCCTACGCCAAGGACCTGAGCGCCAATCTCCAGACCCTGGCCGAAGAGACCGTGCTGACCGACCAGCAGAAGTGGGGCGCGTTCCTCGCGGCCGCCTACGCGGTGGGCACGCCCCAGGTGGTGAAGGCGATCAACGACGCCGCCCGCCAGGCCGGGCTGTCCGACGAAGCCGCGGCTGCGGCCAAGGCGGCCGCCGCGGTGATGGGGATGAACAACGTCTACTATCGCTCGCTGCACCTGCTCTCGAACGCAGAGTACCGGACCATGCCCGCCAAGCTGCGGATGAACGTCCTGGCTGATCCGGGCGTGCCGAAGGTAGACTTCGAACTGTGGTCGGCGGCGGTTTCGGCGGTGAACGGCTGCGGCATGTGCCTGGACGCGCACGAGAGCGAGTTGCGGCGGAGCAAGGCGCCGAGCGCGGCGATCCAGGCCGCCCTGCGGATCGCCGCCGTGGTGAAGGCGGTCTCCGGCGTGATCGCGGCCGAGACGGCGGCGGTGGCCTAATCGGCCTTGCCCGTCTCCGCCAGCTTCTGGAGGCGGGCGACCTGCTCGCCGAGCACCATGTCCATCGGACCTGACCATGTCTTGGCGAGCCCGCCTCGGGCGTAGCCGCCCACAACATAGCTGAGCGTCAGCTTAGTCTGGCCGGAATCAGCGCCCTTGCCGAACTCCAGGCTGAGGTGGCCGGAGGCGCCCTCGGTCTGCAGCGGTCCGAGGCCGCCGAACATCCGCAGGGCGTCGGGGGCCGAGTAGACCACCATCATGTGACGCACGACGCCGTCGGGCAGACGCTCGCAGAAGCAGCCTGTCGCATCGATCGAAAGGTTGGCGGCCTTGCCCGAGAAGGTGTGCTCGCTGCTCCACCACCGGCCGATGTCGAGAGCGGCGGCGCGGACCTTGGCCGGCGGCGCCTTGACCTGGACCACGTGCCGGATCTCGAACCCCACATCCGAGGGCGCCACGACCTCGGCGCTCGCCAGTCCCGGCGCGGCGGCAAACGCCGCGATCACCAGCCATTTCATGGCCTTGGCCTCCCTAAGCCCCTTCGAAGCTTAGCGGGCCTCCCCAGAAGGTCTCAACCAGCTTGTGTTGGGCGCCCGGCTTGCCAGTGGTGATGAAACGGCGCAGTCCGCCATCTCCGGCGCGATAGTCCGGATGCTTCGCAAGATAGGTTTCCAGGGCGTCGGCGGTCGCGGCCGGCTGATGGATCAGCGGGGTTCCCGGCTTCAGGGCCTGGCGGAAAAGGTCGGCGACGATTTCATAGTGGGTGCAGCCGAGGATGGCCCGGTCCGGCGCGCGGCCGATTCGCTTGGCGACCTGCTCCACGTGTTTGGCGATGGCGGTGGAAAGCTCGCCCTCCGGCGCGCCGCCCTCGATCAGGCGGGCGAGTTCGGGGCAAGGCTCGGCGAAGACCGCCACGTCCTGGCGGCGCTTGTCGATCTCGATCTCGTAGACTCGGGACGAGGCCGTCGCCGGGGTGCAGAACACGGCCAGGATGTCCAGCTTCTCGACCTTGTCGCCGCGGCGCTCGGCCTCGTGCTCCCAGGGCATGCCGGTGGCCGCCTCGATGGTCGGGACGATGATCCCCAGCACGTTGACAGGCCGGCCGACCTGCTTGCGATAACCCGGCAGCCAGGTCTGCTGCAGCCGGCGCAGGGCGATGGCCGAGGCGGTATTGCAGGCCAGGACCACCAGATCGCAGCCCAGGTCGAACAGCCGCTCGCAGCCCGCGCGAGTGAGATCCACGATCTCTTCCCCCGGCCGGCCGCCATAGGGGGCGTTGGCCTGGTCGGCCAGATAGATGAAGTCGGCCGCAGGCAGCCGCTGAACGAGCGCCCGGTGGACCGAGAGCCCGCCGATGCCGGAATCGAAGACGCCGATGGCCATGTCCTGGATGTAGCTCCGAGTGCGAGTCGCGTCCATGCGGCGCCCGTTCGCCGAACCCTGGCATTTCAAATTGACAGGATTGTCAGCCTGACATATTTGTCAATTCAAGCGTTGCTGTGGTGCGCAGCGCCGCGGCCGGTTCCCCCGGTCGGCCGCCGAACTCCCTTGCGTTTCCCCGACAACCTGGAACAGCCCAAAGCCCATGCCCCCTCTCCCCGCACGAGAACCGACCTTCGCCGCGGACGACCCGACCCCGACCTGGAAGATCGGCGTGGACGTCGACCTGGCCACCGCCCTGGCCCTGAGCCGTGCGGCCACCCGCGCCCTGCTCGAACTCTCGCCCCTCGCCCACCGCGAAATCACCGCGGCGCTAGAGCACGAGATCCAGGTGCTGGAGCGCCAGAGCGATCCCCTGTCGCTGGCGGCCGCCAACGCGGTGCGCCAATACCTCCCCGAGGCCGCCTGACCGGTCCGCGCCGCATAAGGGTCAATCTCGAGGCCCGCGCCGCAGCGGCCGAACAGCGCCGGGCCCAGACCCGAGAGCGCCTGCTCGACGCCGCCGTGGCGCTGATCGGCGAAAAAGGCCCGGACGCCTGTTCGATCGAAGACTTCGTGGCGGCCGCCGGCGTCTCGCGCGGGACCTTCTACAACTACTTCCCGACCACCGAGGACCTGCTGCGCGCGGTCCAGATCAAGGTGGGCGGCGGCCTGTCGGCGGTGCTCGACGCGCGGCTGCCGCCTTCCCTGCCGGCCTCGCATCGGCTGGCCACCCGGCTGCACAGCTACATGTTGTCGGTGACCCGCGACCCCGCCTGGGGCTGGGTGATCATGCGGATCGACGGCTCGCGACTGGAACGCACGCCGGCCCTCGAGACCAACCTCGACCACATGTACCTCGACGGCCTGAAGGCCGGCGAGTTCCGCGAACTCGACCCAGGCGCCGTCCGCACCCTGGTCTTCGGCGCCGGCCGCATGGTCCAGCGCGACATCCTGATGGGCCTTTCCAGCCCCGAGCATGCGGTCCAGGTGATCGCCCTGGTGCTGACCGCGCTCGGCCTGCCGCACGAAGAGGCGCTCAAGGTCAGCGCCGACGCCGCGGCCCTGGCGGCCGAAATCCACGACGCGGCCTGACGTCACATTACGAGCCTGTCATGTGACGTGGCTGCGGCTTGACCTTAAGGTCCGCGCCTCCTCGACCGAACTATTCTGGAGTCCCCATGCAACGGCGCACGTTCCTTGCCGCTTCCGGCGCGCTGGCCGCAGCCTCGGCCCTGCCAACCCTCTCCTTCGCGCAAGCCTCGGCCGCCGCGCTGACCGCGGAATGGACCGGCCCGCACGGCGGCGTCCCGGCCTTCGACAAGGTGAAGGTGGCGGATTTCATGCCGGCCTATGAGTTGGCCATGAAGAGCGAGCGCGCCGAGATCGACGCCATCGCCGGCAACCGCGCCGCGCCGGACTTCGACAACACCATCGCCGCGCTGGAACGCTCCGGGGCGATGATGGACCGGGTCGGGACCTTCGCGAACGTCTGGGCCTCGACCCTATCGACCCCTGAATTCCGGGCGATCGAGAAGGAGCTGTCGCCGAAGCTCTCCGCGCACGACGACGAGACCCTGCAGAACGAGAAGCTCTTCAAGCGCATCGAGGCGGTCTACGAAAACCGCTCGCCGCTCACCCCCGAGCAACAGCGCCTGTCCTGGCTCTACTGGAACCGGTTCGTGCGGGCCGGCGCCAAGCTGACCCCGCAGGCCAAGAAGCGGGTGGCCGAGATCAACCAAGAACTGGCCGGCCTCTTCACCAACTTCAGCCAGAACCTGCTGGCCGACGAGACCGACTACGTCCTCTACCTGCGAACCGAGAACGACCTGTCGGGCCTACCGGACGACGTGCGCGCGGCCGCAGCGGTCGCCGCCGAGGAGCGCGGGCACAAGGGCGAATGGGCGATCCTGAACACCCGCTCGTCGATGGACCCGTTCCTCACCTATTCCAGCCGTCGCGACCTGCGCGAGAAGGTCTGGCGCACCTATTACAGCCGCGGCGACAACGGGGACGCCAAGGACAACAACGGCATCATCAAGAAGATCCTGAAGCTGCGTTTCGAGCGCGCTCAGCTGCTCGGCTACCCGACCCACGCCCACTGGCGCCTGGACGCGGCCATGGCCAAGACGCCCGACGCGGCCATGGAGCTGATGATGCGGGTCTGGCCGTCGGCCACCGCGCGGGTAAAGGAGGAGGTCGCCGAGATGCAGGCGATCGCCGACAAGGAGCGCGCCGGCCTGCGTATCGAGCCCTGGGACTACCGCTACTACGCCGAGAAGGTCCGGGCCGCCCGCTACGACCTCGATATGAACGAGATCAAGCCGTACATGCAGCTTGAGAAGCTGCGCGAGGGCATGTTCTGGGCCGCGGGCCAGGTCTACGGCTTCGAGTTCACGCCGGTGACCGACGTGCCGGTCGCCCACCCCGACATCCGCGTCTGGGAAGTGAAGCGCGGCGGCAAGCATCAGGGCCTTTGGTACTTCGACCCCTATGCCCGCACGGGCAAGCGTTCCGGCGCCTGGATGAACGCCTACCGCCGCCAGGAGAAGTTCGATGGGCCGGTGACGACCATCGTCTCGAACAACTCGAACTTCGTGAAGGGTGCGCCGGGCGAGCCGGTGCTGATCTCCTGGGACGACGCCGAGACCATGTTCCACGAGTTCGGCCACGCCATCCACGGCCTGAACTCCGACGTGAACTACCCGTCGCTGTCGGGCACGGCGGTGCCGCGCGACTACGTCGAATTCCCCAGCCAGATCAACGAGCACTGGCTGCCGACCAAGGAGGTGCTTTCGCGCTTCGCCCTCCACTACAAGACCGGCCAGCCGATCCCGCAGGCCCTGGTCGACAAGCTGGACAAGGCCTCGACCTTCCGCCAGGGCTTCGACGTCACCGAGTACCTGTCCTCGGCCCTCATCGACATGAAGCTGCACCTGGCCGGCGGCGCGGACATCGATCCCGACGCCTTCGAGCGTGACGAACTGGCCAAGCTGGGCATGCCCAGCGAGGTGGTGATGCGCCACCGCACCCCGCAGTTCGGCCACATCTTCTCGTCCGACGGCTATTCGGCTGGCTACTACAGCTACCTCTGGTCGGAGACCCTGGCCCTCGACGTGGTCGACGCCTTCCAGCGCTCGCCCGGCGGCATGTACGACAAGACCATGGCCAAGAAGCTGCACGACAACGTCATGGCGGTCGGCAACTCGATCGACCCGGCCATCGGCTATCGCAACCTGATGGGCCGCGATGTCGACGTCCGGGCCTATCTCCGCGACAAGGGCTTCCCCACGACGTAGGGACCCAGAACACATCTCGTCATGGCCGGGCCGCCAGGTCCCGGCCATCCATGAACACCGGTGTGTGTCGTATAGGCTCGCGCCTATGGATCCCCGGCACGCTCCCGCGGCCGGGGATGACGATGCAGGAATATGAAGCCGGGCAGATACAATTGGTGATCGTCATTTCCGGCGGCCGAGATGGAACGCGGGCGGCCGGGTAAGCATTGTCCGGCAAAGCTTCCTGCAGGAACCCGATCATGCGCGTATCGCAATTCACCGCCGCGGCGCTGGCCGCCAGTCTCGCTATCCCCATGGCCGCACCGGCCCAGGCCCAGACCGGCAACCCGCTTTCCTCGATCTTCGGATGCTCGGCGGGGGGCAACAAACAGGCTGGCGGCGCGGTGATCGGCGGCCTGGTCGGCGGGGTCCTGGGCAATAACGTCGCCAAGAACGAACGGGGCCTGGGCACCGTGCTCGGGGCTGCCGCCGGCGCGGCGGCCGGCTCCTACATCGGGTGCCGCATGCAGCGCAGCGACCAGCAGAAGGCGCAGGCGGCCACCCAATACGCCCTCGACCGCGGCGGCTCGCAATCCTGGTCCAACCCGGAAACCGGCGCGTCGGGCGATGTCCGCGTCATCTCGACCTCGAACGGCGGTGGCGGCGGTGGCGGCGGCCAGCCCGTGTCGCTCAGCGGCCTGCGCTTCGCCAACGGCGTGGAGCCGGCCTCCGGCTATGAAAGCGACGGCGGGCGCTACACTGCCTCGGGCAAAGTCAACATCCGCGCGACCCCCTCGACCTCGGCTCCTGTCGTGGGCCGCCTTAGCGCGGGCCAAAGCTTCGACGCCCTGGCGCGGGTGCGGGGGACGAACTGGCTGCTGGCCGGCCAGAACGGCACGGCGATCGGCTATGTCTCGGACACCGTCGTGCGGCCCTCGGGCGGGCAGACCTATGCAGGCGGCAATTCGGTCTGCCGGACCTTCGACCAGACGATCCGCACCCGCGACGGCGCGCCGCAGACCGAACGCTACACCGCCTGCAAGGGCGCTGACGGCCAGTGGGTGGTCCGGACCTAAGCCCCGACTTCCCTTGACCTAATCCATCCACAGGCGCATAAGCGCGCCCTTCCGGCGCAAACTTTTCCAGCGCCCTCCACCGCCACGACCCCGATACTATATCGGACGAGGGCGGCGAGGACCCCCGTCGACGTGATCGTCCACGGGGGCTGGTTGCGTTTGGGCTATAGGAGATCGACTTGTTCGACGCACTGACAGATCGGCTTTCCGGGGTTTTCGATCGCCTTTCCGGGCGGGGCGTGCTCTCGGAAAAGGACATCGACGAAGCCCTGCGCGAGGTGCGGGTCGCCTTGCTCGAGGCCGACGTCGCCCTGCCCGTCGTCCGCGAGTTCATTTCCAAGGCCAAGGAGCGGGCCACCGGCGAGGAGGTGATCCGTTCGATCCGCCCCGCCGACCAGGTGGTGAAGATCACCTATGACGGCCTGGTCGAGATGCTGGGCGGCGAGGCGGCCGAAGGCCTCAACCTGGCGCTCAACCCGCCGACCGTGATTCTGATGGCCGGCCTGCAGGGCTCGGGCAAGACCACCACCGCCGGCAAGCTGGCGCTCAAGCTCGCCAAGGACCGCAAGAAGGTCCTGCTGGCCTCGCTCGACACCCGCCGGCCCGCGGCCATGGAGCAGCTGGCCCTGCTGGCCAAGCAGGCCGAGGTCGATAGCCTGCCCATCGTGCCTGGCCAGTCCGCGCCGGATATCGCCCGCCGGGCCATGTCGGCCGCCAAGCTGCAGGGCTTCGACGTCGTCATCCTCGACACCGCCGGCCGCACCACCATCGACGAAGCGATGATGAGCGAGGCGGCCGAGATCGCGAAGATCGCGAGCCCGACCGAAACCCTGCTGGTCGCCGACAGCCTGACCGGCCAGGACGCGGTCCGCACCGCCAAGGCCTTCCACGAGCGCCTGCCGCTGACCGGCCTGGTGCTGACGCGGGCCGACGGCGACGGCCGCGGGGGCGCGGCGCTCTCGATGCGGGCCGTCACCGGCCTGCCGATCAAGTTTCTTGGCGTCTCCGAAAAGATCGACGGCCTGGACGTCTTCGACGCCCGCCGCGTCGCCGGCCGCATCCTGGGCCAGGGGGACGTCGTCGCCCTGGTGGAGAAGGCCGCCCAGGACCTGGACGTCGCCCGCACCGAGGCCATGGCCAAGAAGCTGGCCAAGGGCCAGTTCGACCTGGACATGCTGGCCGAGCAGTTCGGCCAGATGAAGCGCATGGGCGGCATGGAAGGCCTGATGGGACTGCTGCCCGGCGTTCAGAAGGTCAAGAAACAGATGGCCGAGGCCAACGTCTCGGACAAATCCATCGACCGCCAGATGGCCATCATCTCCTCGATGACCAAGGCCGAGCGGAAGAAGCCCGACATCCTGCAGGCCTCACGCAAGCGCCGCATCGCGGCCGGGGCGGGCGTCGATGTCGCCGAGGTCAATCGCCTCCTGAAGCAGCATCGCCAGATGGCCGACGCCTTCAAGATGATGAGCCGCGACGGCGGCAAGGGCTTCGCCCGCATGGCCGGAATGCTCGGCGGCGGCGGCATGGACCGGCTGAAGGCGCTGGGCGGCGGCAAGCTGGCCCCGCCCGATCCCAAACAACTGGAAGAACTCGGCAAGCTGGCGAGCCAGGGGGGCGGTCTGCCCGGCCTTGGCGGCCCCGGCGGCCCGAAGCTTCCCGGGCTCGGCGGCGGCCTGCCGCCGGGCTTCAACCCTTTCAAGAAATCCTAGAGCTTACAAAGGACTAACCCATGCTCAAGATTCGTCTCGCCCGTGGCGGCGCCAAGAAGCGCCCCTACTACTCCATCGTCGTCGCCGACTCGCACTCGCCGCGCGACGGCCGCTTCATCGAGAAGGTCGGCGCCTACAACCCGATGCTCAAGAAGGACGACCCGCAGCGCGTCACGCTGAAGGTCGAAGCGATCCAGGAGTGGATCAAGAAGGGCGCCCAGCCGACCGACCGCGTCGCGCGTTTCCTGGCCAACGAAGGCCTGGTGAAGTGGGAAGCCAGCAACAACCCGCAGAAGGCCGAGCCGGGCCGCAAGGCCAAGGAACGCGCTGAAGAGCGCGCCCAACGCGAAGCCGACCGCGCCGCCGCGGCCGCTGAAGCCGCCGCCGCCCCGGCTCCGGAACCCGAAGCTGCTCCGGCTGAAGAAGCCCCGGCCGCCGAAGCCGAAGCTCCGGCCGCTGAAGAAGCCGCTCCGGAACAAACCGAAGGCTAACGCCTTGCAACCGCTCATCCCGGCGCAAGCCGGGACCCAGGCGGCGTTTCAGCATGGGCTCCGACTTCGTCGGGGTGAGCGGGAATAGGGCTCCACGACCGTGGGCAATGAAAACGACAACCTGATTTTCGTCGCCCAGGTCGGCGCCGCCCATGGGGTGAAGGGGGAGGTGAAGATCACCACCTTCACCGCCGACCCCATGGCCATGGCCGGTTACAAGACCTTGCTTCGCCAGGACGGCTCGCCCGCCCTGTCGATAGCTTCGGCCCGCCCGACCAAGGGCGGGATCGTCGCCCGCCTCAAGGGCGTGGCCGACCGCAACGCCGCCGAGGCGCTGCGCGGCCTGAAACTCTACATTCGCAGGGACGACTTGCCCGAGCCGGACGAGGACGAGTTCTACCTCGCCGATCTCATCGGCCTGACCGTCGAGACCGCCGAGGGCGAAGTGCTGGGTAAGGTCCGCACAGTCCAGGATTTCGGCGCCGGCGACCTGCTCGAGATCCAGCCCAAGGCCGGCGCCAGCTGGTGGCTGCCCTTTACGCGCGACGCAGTGCCCGAGGTCCGCATCGGCGAAGGTAAGCTGATCGCCGCCCCGCCCGAGAGCATCGAGGCCGATCCGCGCGAAGGAACCGACTCCTGAACGAAAAACGCCGCCGGCGGGACCGGCGGCGCTTCGATACTTCAACGTTGCGCCTGTGTCCGGCGCAAGCGCCCTAGGCGTTGCCGATCGGCTCGCCGCCGAGACCCTGGGCCTGACGCGCGGCATAGACACCGGCGAAGTCGATCGGGTCCAGCATGAAGGGCGGGTAGCCGCCATCCGAGGTCACCGAAGCGATGATCTGGCGGGCGAACGGGAACATGAAGCGCGGGCACTCGACCAGCAGCACCGGCTCCAGGTCTTCCTGCGGCACGCCGCTGATCTGGAAGACGCCGCCATAGAGCAGCTCGACATGGAAGACCGGACCGTCGTCGCGCGCGGCGCGCGCCGAAAGCTTCAGGTCGACTTCGAACAGGCCGTCTTCGCGGCCGCGGGCGTTCATCTCGACGCCCATGTCGATCTGCGGTTGGGCGGCGTTCTGAGCGCGCAGGCTCTCCGGCGCGCGCGGGTTTTCGAACGACAGGTCACGGATGAACTGCGCAAGAACGCGGATCCCGGGCTCGGAACCCGCCGCGCCATTGGTCTCTGGGCCGGCGGCGTCGGTATCGGTCATAATGAGGAAAATCCGGTTGCTCGGACGCCTATTCACGTCCTGTTGTGGCCTGGGCTGCTAACATGGCCCCCTTGCCGTGGCAACGTCGCCCCTGACGTGGGCGTTTCGCTGTCCTATATTGAAGTTTGAACGTCCCGAAAGCCCGAAGAAGTTGCAAGTCCTCGAACTGATCATTTTCGCCGGTCTGGCCGGCGTCGTCCTGTACCAGCTCTATGCGGTGCTGGGCCGGCGCGTGGGCCGTCAGCCGGAGGATAGCCCGGCCAAGGAAGCTGCGCCCGCGACCGCGCGGCAGGCGCCGAGCCTGGAAGCCGCCGACGACGGCGTGGGCCTGACCGGCCTGCCCGCCATCAAGCACCGCGATCCCTCGTTCGACCTGTCGCGGTTCCTCGCCGGCTCGAAGGGCGCCTACGAAATGGTGGTCCGCGCCTTCGCTTCGGCTGATCGCGAAACCTTGAAGAACCTCCTGGCGCCGAACGTTCTCAGCAGCTTCGAAGCCGTCATCGCCGACCGCGAGGCCAATGGCGTGACCGAGACCGTCGAGTTCCTGCATCCGCCCCGCGCAGACCTGGAGCGCGCCGACCTGCACGGCGACACGGCCAGCGTCACGGTCCGGTTCCTCGCCGAATTCCGCAGCCGCACCAAGAGCGCCGAGGGCGAGGCCGTCGACGACAAACGCACCGCCGAGCTCTGGACGTTCGAACGCAACGTCAAGAGCCGCGACCCCAACTGGATCCTGGTTCACGTGGACGCGGCCGAGGCCTGAACCCAGCAAGGGTAAGGCTTCATTAACCCTTCCGCCGTTTTCCCGCCTGCAACGCAAGGCTATGAGAAGACAACGGCGCGGAGGGCGGGTCGATGAGGGGCGAATTGGAATTCCGAAGCTTGTACCGGCTGTTGCCGGCGCTGGTGCTCAGCCTGGTGGTGGCCGCCTGCGCCACGCCCAGCGCCGTGCCCCCGCCCCCAACCCCGCCGCGCCCCGGCCCGCCAGCGCCCCCGCCAGCGCGTCCGACCCCCGCGCCTTCCCGCCCTGAAAGCTTCGCCGAGCTGCCCGGCTGGGCGCAGGACGACCATGCCGCGGGCTATGAGGCGTTCCGCACGACCTGCGGCGTCTCGCGCGATCCGGCCCTGGGCGAAGTCTGCCGCCGGGCGCGCGCCATCGGCCCGCTGGACCCCGGCCGCGCCCGCGCCTTCTTCGAAGAGAACTTCCGGCCCGAGCTGATCCTCGGCGAGGGCGTGCTGACCGCCTACTTCTCGCCCGAGTACGACGCCCGCGAACGGCCCGACCCCGAGTTCTCCGCCCCCGTGCGCCCCAAGCCTGTCGACCTGGTCGGGAACGGCGTCGGCGGCAAGGAGGCCCTGCGCCGCGGGCCCGACGGCCAGACCGCGCCCTATCCTGACCGGGCCAGGATCGAGACCTCCCCGATCGGCCAGCCCCTGGCGTGGATGCGGCCTGAAGACCTCTTCTTCCTGCAGATCCAGGGATCGGGCGTCCTGACCTTCCCCAACGGGCGTCGAGCCAAGGCGGTCTTCGCCGCCACCAACGGCAAGACCTTCGTCGGCATCGCCAATCCCATGCGCGATCGTGGCCTGCTGCCGGCGAACAACACCTCGGGCGAGGCGATCCGCGCCTGGCTGGCCGACAACCGCGGCCCGCGCGCCGACGAGATCATGCGGCTGAACCCGCGCTACGTCTTCTTCACCCTGGCTCCGGACGACGGCCGCCAGCCGGTCGGCGCGGCGGGCATTCCGCTGCCCGCCGGCCGCGCCATCGCCGTGGACACCGGCCGAAACAGCCTGGGCGACATCTATTTCATCGAGGGCGTGGCCCCCACGCTCAACGGCGCCTTCCCGGCCTATCGGCGCACGGTCATGGCGCTGGACGCCGGCGGGGCGATCAAGGGCCAGGTGCGGGCTGACCTCTATCTCGGACTCGGCGACGCCGCCGGCGCTGAAGCGGGCCGGGTCCGCCACACTCTGCGCATGCACCGACTGGTCCCTAAGGTCGGCCCATATAGATGAAGCGCCCGATCCGCCCCGACGAGCAGAAGCTCTGGGCGATGGTCGCGGCCACCGTGCACCCGAAGCCGGGCCGCAAGGCGGAGCTTCCGCCCGCGCCGCCCGCACCGGACCTGAAGAAAACCGGCGGCAAGGTCACAGATCCCGCCGCCCGGCTCACCCTGCCGGAGATCAAGCTCCCGCAGCCGAAGCCGCCGCGCCTGGCGCCTGAGAACATCGAGCCGGGCCGCCGCCGCCGGATCGCCCGCGAGCGTGACCCCATCGGCGCGCACATCGACCTGCACGGCATGGACCAGGATCGAGCGCGGGCGGCGCTGGAGACCTTCGTACTGCGCGCCTGGGACGACGGCTTTCGCGCGGTGCTGGTGATCACTGGCAAGGGAACCCGTGGCGACGGAATCCTGCGCCGCCGGGCCCCCGAATGGCTGGGCGGCCCCGCCTTGAGGGCGGCCGTGGCGGGGATATCCGAGGCCCATCGCCACCACGGCGGCGAGGGCGCGCTCTATGTCGCCCTGAAACGAAAGCCCCGGACCTAGCGCACGCGCCCACAAATGAAATCATTTGAAAGAATAAGCGCTCTTGCAGCGTGATATTCGACGGGATCGGCTTCGATCTTCCGCTCTGGGTCAATTTCGCGTTGGGGTCTGGAATCCGCCGCCCCGATCCACGACATAGTCTCTGATCAAACAAGGGAAACGCTTTTGACCTCTCGACTGACCAAGATC
>JAEXKM010000408.1 GCA_023445705.1 Pseudomonadota bacterium | reverse complement strand
GATCAGGACGCCGCCGACGATGGTCGCCCCTGAGCGCGAGACGCCCGGCACCATGGCCAGCACCTGACAGAAGCCCATGCCCAGCGCACGCTTCCAGCTCATGTTCATGGCGTCGTCCTCCTTGGGCTGAGGGGCCCAGCGGTCGACGGCCAGCAGGACGATCCCGCCCAGGATCAGCATGACGCAGATCAGAGCGATGCTTTCGAACAGCACCGTCTTGATGAAGTCATGCGCCACGAACGCGACCGCCATGGACGGCAACACCGACAGGACGACGCTGGCGGCGAACCACCGGGCCTTCGGGTCGCTGGGCAGGCGGATGAACACGCCCCACAGCCGCTGGAAGTACAGGACGACGACCGCAAGGATCGCGCCGAGCTGAATCATGACGCTGAAGGTGTCCCAGAAGCCGCTGGGCAAGCCGAGCAGCTTCTTGGTCAGCAGCAAGTGGCCCGTGGACGAGACCGGTATGAATTCCGTCAGGCCTTCGACAAGCCCGAGGATGACGGCGGCGATCCAGTCCGACACTGGCGACTCCATGTGATGAGGTTGATTAGCAAGGGCGGGAAACACGGTAAATTTCGCGTTCATCCCGAATATGGACTATTAAGCGATTGTTAGTCCGACAACGTCGCGCCAAAGCGCGCGCCGAGATTCATTTGGTCTAATAATTTTACCATCGTATTTCGCGCACCCTATTAGACCGCTATGGAACCCTCGCCTGACACACGGGCGTGGAGGTTTTGCGGCATGACCGAGCGAATGCTGAAATTCACGACGGTTGAGCGGACGACGCCGAAAAAGCGGGCGGCCGACGCTCGCGCCGGCGACTTCCACGAGATCTATGCGGACTTCATCGACGCCAAGGCGGCCGAACAGGCCTCGCGCTGCTCCCAATGCGGCGTGCCCTTCTGTCAAACCCACTGCCCGCTGCACAACAACATCCCCGACTGGCTGAGGATGACGGCCGAGGGCCGGCTGCAGGAGGCCTACGCGCTGTCCCAGGCGACCAATTCCATGCCGGAGATCTGCGGCCGCATCTGCCCGCAGGACCGGCTGTGCGAAGGGTCCTGCACCATCGAGCAGTCCGGGCACGGCACCGTCACCATCGGCGCGGTCGAGCGCTATCTGACCGACAAGGCCTGGGAAGAGGGCTGGGTCGAGCCCCTGCGCGCGGGACCGGATCGCGGCCTCTCGGTTGGCGTCATCGGCGCGGGCCCGGCGGGGCTGGCGGCCGCCGAGCGGCTGCGGGAAGCGGGATACGCCGTCACCGTCTATGACCGGCATGATCGCGCGGGCGGCTTGCTGATCTACGGCATCCCGGGTTTCAAGCTCGAAAAGGACGTCGTCGAGCGCCGCACCCGCCGTCTCGCCGCAGGCGGCGTTGAATTTCGGCTTTCCTTCGAGGTCGGCCGCGACGCCTCGCTGCCCGAACTGCGGGCGCGCCACGACTCTGTGCTGATCGCCACCGGCGTCTATGCGGCGCGCGAGTTGGTGGCGCCGGGCGCCGGATCGGCCGGCGTGACCCCGGCCCTCGACTATCTGATCGCCTCCAACCGCGTGGGGTTGGGCGACGAGGTTCCGGCCTACGCCAACGGCGAGCTCAATGCAGAAGGCCGCGACGTCGTCGTGGTCGGCGGCGGCGACACCGCCATGGACTGCGTGCGCACCGCTGTCCGCCAGGGCGCGAAGTCGGTCACCTGCCTTTACCGCCGCGACCGCGCCAACATGCCCGGCTCTGTTCGCGAGGTCGCCCACGCCGAGGAAGAGGGCGTGGTGTTCGAATGGCTCGCCGCGCCCCGCGCCGTCCTGGGTGACGCCGGCCGCGCCGACGGCTTGCGGGCGATCCGCATGCGCCTGGGCGCCCCGGACGCGAGCGGCCGCCAAGCCCCCGAGGAGGTGGAAGGCGGCGATTTCGACCTGCCTGCAGACCTCGTGATCAAGGCGCTCGGCTTCGATCCGGAAGACCTTCCGAACCTCTTCGGAGCGCCCGAGCTCGGCGTTTCGCGCTGGGGCACGGTCAAGGCCGACTTCCGCACCATGCAGACCAACCTGGAAGGCGTGTTCGCCGCGGGCGACATCGTTCGCGGCGCCTCGCTGGTGGTCTGGGCGATCCGCGACGGCCGCGACGCCGCCGACGCCATCCATCAATACCTCTCGCAGCGCGCGCTGCTGGCCGCGGAGTGACAACGATGAAGTCGACCACTCATTCCAGCGAAGAGTTGGACCGTTACGTCGCCAATCGCGAGCTCCTCACCGCCGCGCATGCGTATTCGCCCGCCGACGAGCGTGACGCCTGCGGGGTGGGCTTGGTCTGCGCCGTCGACGGCAAGCCGCGCCGCGAAGTCGTGGAGTTGGCGATCCGCGCCCTGAAGTCGGTCTGGCACCGGGGCGCCATCGACGCCGATGGCAAGACCGGCGACGGCGCCGGCGTGCTGCTGTCGGTGCCCCAGGACTTCTTCGCCGACCAGGTCGCCCGCATCGGCCACATACTGCGCCCGGGTCCCATCGCGGTCGGCCAGGTCTTCCTGCCACGCAACGACCTCTCGGCCCAGGAATCGGCGCGGACCATCGTCGAGGCCGAGGCCCTGCGCTTCGGCTTCTATATCTACGGCTGGCGCCAGGTGCCCGTGAACACCGCGGTGATCGGCGAGAAGGCCAACGCCACTCGGCCGGAAATCGAGCAGATCATGCTCTCCCCGCCGGCCGGCCTGTCGGGTGAGGCGCTGGAGCGCGCGCTCTTCCTTTGCCGCAAGCGCATCGAAAAGCGGGTCGCCGCCGCCGGCATCCAGCACTTCTACCTGTGCTCGTTCTCCGCCCGGCAGCTCATCTACAAGGGCATGTTCCTCGCC
>JAEXKM010000383.1 GCA_023445705.1 Pseudomonadota bacterium | reverse complement strand
GCCTCTACACCTGTTTTCAGTATTTCTGATGATCTTCTAGGATTAGCGAGATCTTCTATTTTTTCGCCATCAAAGAAGAAAAGCTCAGAAATAGATTGAGGTATGATTTCATTGATAAAATCTTCCCAGTTTTCACTTAATAGATCATCAACTTCATTATTACAAGATACCGTAACTGTTTCTTTAACCTCTCGTCCAGTCTTAGACCAAAATCTAATAATTTGGTAATGCTGAGGTTCCATGTTTCCTGTTTCATGGCGAAAACGAAGAGATAAGGATGCCTCAGGTGTATCAGCATAATGGTTAATGCATTTTTCAAGGAAGCTTGAATAACTCTGCTTGCCTCTATTAGAACATTTTGCATGTTTTCCATATAGTACTAACTGCAAAGCGTCTAAAAATGTTGTTTTTCCTGCACCGTTGAGAGCGCCAATTAATATTACTGGCAATTCCGGTGTTGGACTATCCAACCTTATTAGATTTTTGTCCTTATAAATACCGAAATTGTATAATTCTAACTCTTCGAAAATCATATTAGATCTCTTGAATATCGATTTGGTCAAGTTGCATATTTTTATAGTCGTTCAATGAAGATTCAATTTTTTCTATTTCCCATATAAGCCTCGCTTTTTCTTCTGGCGTTATATCTTTTGCTTCTTTTTTATACTGATTATCAGTTTTTCTCTTTTCTAATGCAAAAGTTCTGGCTTCCATTATATTTGCAAAGGCTGCTTTATCCAGTGCTGATTCGAGCTGATCAAATAATTTTGAACGACGGATGAGGTTTTTATTTTTATCTGAAATGGTAAGTAGTTCTCTCAACTGTTCAAATTTAAGTCCATCATTATCTTGAAAATCTAAGCATTTATTTTTTAATTTCGCCATAACATCATAATTCAATAATGGATGAGCTTGGCGTTTAGCTCCTGGATACGGCCGTTGCACTACTTCTTCATAAATTTTTGGTAAATTATCTTCAATTTCATTTTTATCGGAAACCCATAATTTACGGATAGCTTCTAAATCTTCAATCGTTAATAATTCAATATTTTTCACTTCTGGAGGACCCATTCTTTTGACTTCAACTTGAGCCTCAAGAACTTTGCGAAGCATATATTCTCTGAATTTTTGTCGATAAGGTCCACGAACGAGATCTGCACCATATTCATTAATATGAACAGTCAACGAACCATTCATTCGACGGAAGTCGCGACGATCTTTATCTGCTTGAATTTTTTTACTTTTTATAGATTTATCAGAGTCGTTTATGTCAATCTCGCTGCGCAATTTTAATAAAGGAAGCATCCATTCCTTTTCAGCATCATTTTGTATCATCGCTGCCATCGATTTATCTTCACCGACCATGGTACAAACATAGCAACCAAAGCGACTATCACCGCAACTCGGTGTTGATTTATCAACAACTAAAGGACATTCACCATCTTCAGTTGCTCCTTGGTACATAGTTAAGAGTTCTTGGTTTTTAAAACCCCAAGGATTTTTAACCTGCATGAGATATTGCCAAACATCATCATTGCTCCATTCAGCAATAGGTGTATATACCCAAACTCGATCTAATTCTTTATTTACACTTAATCCCGCAGCTCGACGAGTATTATCAGCACGATTTTCATATACTTCCATCGTAGCCGAGCGGGTTGAGCTTTCAGCTTTACGTGTTCCAAGGACAAGTATTGCTTCGCCATTATTCTGAACAACACTTTTGATGAAGTTGTTTGATGGGCTAATTTTTAACCTATCAGTACACCATCTAAATTTGTATCGTGGTGCAGGATAACCACGGCCAATAAGATTAACCCAGAAACGGTCGTTAACTGCAGGTGTTAAACGATGTGCTTCCAGCGGTATGCCTTGTTCTTTTACTGCTGCTTGCATTTGCTTTAAAGAACGAGTAACCCATAAAGCAACGATAGGATTTTCAACTAAAGTATCCGTACTAATCACATGGACTTTTTTATGAGCTTTCTTCTCTGCTGCTAGTTCCTGAAGCGCCTGCCAGACAAGTTGTAAGATAGCGGTGGAGTCTTTGCCTCCGCTGTAGCCGATCACCCAAGGGATGTCATCACTCAGGTAAAGTTCTTTAGTTTGCTGCACCAGCTTACCTACCGTCTCTCTAAATCCGTGAGAGTCAAAGGCTGAACGTGCTGGTTGATGGTCTTGTACTGTCATTTTCTACCTTTGGTTAATCGGATAGCCTAAGAAAGGCGTTGGGACATCTGGTGTAAAATCAAACCGATCATTTTACTATGTAAAGAGTGTTTTGTCTCTCACTAGCAATGTATGAGGTCCTGGGGGAGTTACTCAAGAGGGGCGCCTGAACATTATGTGCGCCTAGCCGATTACAACAAGATGTATCAAGATTAAAATGGCTAGCTTAGCTGTGCTTCATGATGATTATCTTAAGGCTATGGCGCCCTACGTCAAGTACAAAACCGTAAAAAATACTGTTTGGATGTACAGTGGGCAATATGGTTACGGACAAACAGTAACTTGCCGTGTTCTGGCCAGTATGTCAGCATACTTGCGGCTAAAACAAATTTTGCAAATGGGAATTCTATGAGCGTGTATCTGGATTGCAATGCAACTACACCAGTATCTTCTTCTGTAGCACAAGTAGTTACACATTTTATAAATGAAGAATTTGGTAACGCAGGTAGCCGTACACATGAGTTCGGACTGGTTGCAAAACAGGCAGTTGAAAAGGCTCGCAGCCAAGTGGCCTCATTAGTTAATGCGGATAAGTCCGAGGTGGTTTTCACGAGTGGTGCTACCGAGAGTAATAATATTGCTATTCTTGGCCTACAAGCAGAAGCACGAAAGTCTGGGAAAAAGCACATAATTACTACTCGTATAGAACATAAAGCTGTCCTTGAGCCTGTTGAATTTCTTGCATCAAATGGTTTTGAAGTGACTTACCTTGATATCGGTGAAAATGGAGTCTTAGATCCTGTCACACTCGAAAATTCATTGAGAGAAGACACTATCCTCGTCTCGATAATGCATATAAATAATGAGACAGGGTCAATCCAACCGATCAACGCTATATGTAATGTATTAGAAAATCACGATGCTTATTTTCACGTAGATGCAGCTCAAGGATACGGTAAGTACCCTGAGGATTTAATTAATCCTCGTATAGATATGATTAGTATAAGCGGCCATAAGTTATACGCCCCAAAAGGCATCGGTGCACTTATAATCAAAAGAAGGGGGTTTTCAAAAATTCCGCTGGAGCCTTTAATGTTTGGTGGTGGTCAGGAAAAAGGACTGCGCCCAGGCACTTTACCTGTTGCATTAATCGCCGGTTTAGGTCAGGCATGCTTAGATGCACAACAAAATTATTTAATTTGGCGTTCTAAATGCGAAAAGATTAAATGTTCTATGATAGAGCTTTTTGACTCTCTAGGCGGTAAGATTAATGGTTCAAATACTGCTAGCCATGTGTTGAACGTGTCTATTCCTCATGTTAATTCTGAGGCGGCCATGGTTGCCTTGAAAGGACTGATCTCAATTTCAAATGGTTCAGCCTGTACATCGCAAAATTACACAGCAAGCCATGTGCTTGCTTCGATGGGACTTGATGATGAGCGGATAGAAAATGCAATTCGTATTTCTTGGTGCTATATGACAGAAAACATTCCGTTTGATTTAATCTATGAGCGAATCAAAGGGTTGATGTGATGTCTAACACAATAATTGATGCTGCTATTAAAGCCTCTACGATAATTGGAAAAGCTGCATCGATAGATGAGTTATACGAAACTATCATAAATAATAGTTTATACGTGTTTGGTGCAAAAGACCCAAAGTCTGTTTTGAGGATAACCCTAGATAGACACTGCATTAATAAAAATCTGGGGGTTATGCATCAGAAAAGATACTATAAAAAAATTATAGATGGCTGTTATGAAT
>JAEXKM010000329.1 GCA_023445705.1 Pseudomonadota bacterium | reverse complement strand
GCGGCTCCACCATCACCCAGCAGCTCGCGCGCAATCTCTTCCTGACCCCTGCCCAGAACTACCGCCGCAAGATCCAGGAGCTGATCCTAGCCATGTGGCTGGAGGCCAAGTTCTCCAAGAAGGAGATCCTCGCCCTTTATCTGAACCGGGTCTATTTCGGCGGCGGCGCCTACGGCATCGAGGCCGCGTCCCAGCGCTATTTCGGCAAGCCCGCCTCGCAGCTCACCCTGGGCGAAAGCGCCCTGCTGGCAGGCATGATGAAGGGCCCGAACCGATATTCGCCGGTTTCGGCCACCGACCGCGCCGAACGTCGCGCCACCATCGTGCTGGACGAGATGGTCCGCATCGGCGCGATCACCGAGGCCGAGCGCGACCAGGCCTTCAAGACCCCGGTCCGGGTCAACCCGACCCTGGCCAACCAACGGGCCCAGTACTTCACCGACTGGATCGACGATCAGGTCCGCAGCCTGGTGGGCGAACCCACCGAGGACCTGGTGGTCGAGACCACGCTCGACCTGCCCATCCAGACCGCGGCTGAGCAGGCCATGCGCCGCGGGGTCGAGGCCGGCAAGGGCCAAGGGGTCGAGCAGGGCGCGCTCGTCGCCATCGACGGCGAGGGGCGGATTCGAGCCTATGTCGGCGGCGTCTCATACGAGAAGAGCCAGTTCGACCGCGCGACCATGGCCCGCCGTCAGGCGGGCTCTGCGTTTAAGCCCTTCGTCTATCTGGCCGCCATGGAGGCCGGGCGCACGCCATCCGACATGGTCGTCGACGAACCGATCACCATCGGCAACTGGTCGCCTCGCAACTACACCAACGACTTCCGCGGGCCGATGACCCTGCAGACGGCGCTGGCCCAGTCGATCAACACCGTCGCCGCGCGCCTGGCCAACGAGGTCGGCACCGGCAACGTCGCCTCCGCGGCCCGCCGCCTCGGGATCAACTCCCATATCCAGCTCGACCCTTCGATGGCGCTGGGCGCGGTCGAGGTCAGCCCCCTCGAAATGGCCCAGGCCTACGCGCCCTTCGCCAACGGCGGCTTCCTGGCCAAGGGTTACGGCATCCAGCGGATCCGCACCGCCGACGGCAAGATCCTCTACGACCACAGCGTCGAGAAGAACCAACGCGCCCAGGTCATCGGCACGCCGGCCCTGCAATACATGAACCAGATGATGCGGCAGGTGGTCGCTTCGGGCACCGGCACGCGGGCCCGGGTGCCCGGCTATGACCTGGCCGGCAAGAGCGGCACCACCAGCGATTATCGCGACGCCTGGTTCGTCGGCTACACCGGAGGCTTCGTCACCGCCGTCTGGGTCGGCAAGGACAACAACAAGCCGATGAAGCGGGTTTCCGGCGGCGGCGTGCCCGCCGGCATCTGGCGCGACTTCATGGGCCAGGCGCTGCCGCGGCTGAAGGTCCAGGCCATTCCCGGCGGAACCTATGAGCCGCCCCCCGCCCGCGACCCGATCGGGGACTTGGTCGATGGCATCGCCGATGCGATTGGCGGAGGCGGACAACCGGCCGCCGCGCCGGGCCCGTCGCCTCAGCCGGCAGCCCCGCCCCCGGCCTCGGACGTGCCCTACTAGTTGGGCGTCGGCGCCAGCGGCGCCGGAAGCTCGGGCGCGGCCACCGTCTGCAGCACCGGCTCGATCGCGGGCGGAGGCGGAGCAGGCGGCGGCGGTCCCAACGGAATCGCCTGGGCCGGCCCGCGCTTCAAGGCGACGGTCATGAAGCTGCGCCAGGCCTCGGCCGGCGCCGCGCCGCCGGTCACCCGCTTCATCGGCGCACCGTTGTCGTTGCCCATCCAGACCACCGTGGTCAGCCCACCTGTGTAGCCGGCGAACCAGGCGTCCTTGTAGTCCGAGGTGGTGCCGGTCTTGCCGGCCATGTCGTAGCCGGCGATCCGCGCCCGCGCGCCCGTGCCGGTGACGACGGCGTTCCGCAGCATCCGGTTGAGGTCGGACAGCGCCGGGTTGGCGATCACCTGGGCCTGGGGCGTGGCCTTGCGCTGGTAGAGCACCGCGCCGCCGTTCGTGCGTATCCGCTCGATGCCATAGGCCGACACCCGCTTGCCGCCGTTGCCGAACGCGCCATAGGCCTGCGCCATCTCCAGGGGCGAGACAAGGCTCGTGCCTAGGGCCATGGCCGGATCGGTGTTGATCGCCGAGGCGATTCCCAGGCGCTTGGCGGTGGCCGCCACGTTGGGCCGCCCAGCCTGGTCGGCCAGGCGCACGGCGACGGTGTTGATCGACTGCGCCACCGCCTGCTCAAGGGTCAGCGTTCCGGCGTAGGTGTCGCTGTAGTTCTCCGGCGACCAGGTCCCGAACACGATCGGCTCGTCGACCACCACGCTGTCGGGGGCGTATCCCTGCTCCAGCGCCGTCAGATAGACGAAGGGCTTCCAGGACGAGCCGGCCTGGCGCTTGGCCGTCGCCGCGCGGTTATAGGGCGCAGCGGCGTAGTCCACGCCGCCGACCATGGCGCGCACCCGGCCCTGGCCATCGACCGCCACCAGGGCGCCCTGCGAGACGGCCTGGCTCTGATACTTGGCGACGCTCGCGCGCAGGGCGCTGGCCGCGGCGGTTTCCAGCCCAGCGTCGAGGGTCGTCTCGACGACCACGTCCTGCTTGGGCTGGCCAACCAGTCGCCGGCGCTCGCCGTCCAGCCAGTCGATGAAATATTGCGACGCGCCGCCTACCGCCGAGGGCGCGAGCTTCAGCGGCTGCGACATCGCCTTGGCGCGGTCGGCCGGCGAGATCGCGCCGGTCTCGACCATGGCCGCCAGCACCAGGTCGGCGCGCTGGGCCGCGCGCTGCGGTTGTTCGATCGGGTTGTAGGCGGTGGGCGACTTCAGCACCCCGGCCAGGGTCGCGGCTTCCCGCAGGTTCAGCTTGGCCGCCGGCTTGTTGAAGTAGCGCCGCGACGCGCCCTCCAGGCCATAGGCGCCCGATCCGAAATAGACCCGGCTCAGATAGAGGCCGAGGATCTGCTTCTTGGAATAGGCCTGTTCAAGCTGAACCGCGTACATCAGCTCCTTTGCCTTCCGCTCCATGGTCTGGTCGGCGCTGAGATAGAGGTTGCGGGCAAGCTGCTGGGTGATGGTCGAGGCGCCTTGCGCCGTGCGGCCCTGCTCAGCGTTGACGACCAACGCCCGGGCCATGCCGACCGGATCGAAGCCGGTGTGGTCGTAGAAGCGGCGGTCCTCGATCGACACGAAGGCGGCGGGCACATAGGCGGGCAGCTTGGCGATATCGATCGGCGGACCATAGCGCCCGCCACGCACGCCCAGCACGGCGCCGCTGCGGTCGACATAGGTCACCTGCGCTTCCCGCTTGATCGGAGGCAGCGGAGGAAGTTCGGGCGCAGTCAGCGACAGCGACGCGGCAAGGGCGAAGGGGATCAAGTCCAAGGCTCCGGAGGGGCGTATCAGCCCCGCTTTTCGCGCCGGCGGGACCGCAGCAAAAGATAATTCCCTGTAATCTCAGCGCCCAATGGCGCGCTCGACGCGCCGCTACTGCCCGAAAGCGTGCAAACGCGCGCCTTCCGCCCGCAGCCAGGCCCGGTGCGGCCGTTCGTCGCCCACCAGGGTTTTCACGTGCGCCCAGAAGCGCGGGCCGTGGTTCAGCTCCAGTAGGTGCGCGCATTCGTGGGCCGCCACGTAGTCGGCGACCTCAAACGGGGCCAGCGCCAGGCGCCACGAATAACGGATGGCCGCGGGCTTCCCCGGCAGGCCCGGCCGGCAGGAACCCCACCGGGCGCGCGCATCCATGATCGTGACGCTGGGCAGCTTCGCCCCCAGTTGCGCGCAATGGAAAGCCGTCCGTTCGGAGAAGACCCGCAGCGCCTCGCGCCGGATCACCCGGATCACGGCGCTGGCGAAAGCCTCGCCCTCGCCCCGCGCGGCGATCCGCGCCGGCCCTTCCTCGGTCGCGGGATGCAACCGAGCCGGCTTGTCGCTGGCCTCCAGGCGACACGGCGCTCCGAACAGAGTGATGATCATGCCCGGCGCGATGCTCTGGGACTGCGGCAGTTCGGCCAGACGCTCGGTGATCCAGGCGGCCCGGTCCCGCGCGAAGGCGGCCGCCTCGGGCAGGCGGCGCAGCGAAGGCGCCGTGGCGATGATCTCGCGCCGCGTACGGTCCAGGCGCAGCGAAACGCGGCGCGCGCGCCGGTGAACCTTCAGGCGTACCGTGGCGCCGGCCACCTCCAGCCGATCGCCGTCCGCCAGCGAGCGGCCGAAGAGACTCATCGCCGCGAAATCTAGGCTGCGTCGCGGGCCTTTTCGAGAGCGCCTTCCATGCGACGGATGAACGCTCGCACCCGCGGATAGATCTCCTCGCGGAACCGCCGGCCGTTGAAGACGCCGTAGTGGCCGACATGCGGCTGCACGTAGTCTTCCTTGAAGTCGTCGGACAGCCCCGTGCAGAGGTCGTGTGCGGCCTGGGTCTGGCCGATCCCGGAGATGTCGTCGTTCTCGCCTTCGACGGTCAGCAGGCCGATGTCGGAGATCGAGCCCGGTTGAACCGGCCGGCCGCGATGGGTCAGCTCGCCCTTCGGCAAGAGGTACTGCTGGAACACGTAGTCGATGGTCTGAAGGTAGAATTCCTCGGTCAGGTCCAGGACCGAGAGATACTCGTCGTAGAACTCCAGGTGCTTTTCGGCCGCGTCCCCGTCGCCCTTCATCAGGTCTTCCAGATAGCGCAGGTGCGCATCCTGGTGCTTTTCCAGGTTCATCGACATGAACGAATAGAGCTGCACGAAGCCCGGATAGACCCGCCGCCCCATGCCCGGATAGGGCCCCGGCACGGTGTCGATCATGGTCGACTTGAACCAGGCGAAGGGCTTTTCCTCGGCGAGCTTGTTGGTGACCGTCGGAGACAGCCGCGCATCGATCGGCGAGCCCATGATGGTCATCGAGCCCGGGCGGCTTTCTTCCCCGTCCTCGGCCATCAACGCAGCGGCGGCCAGCACCGCCGGCCCCGGCTGGCAGACCGCCACGACGTGCGGTCGCGGCCCGATCTGGCGCAGCATGTCGCGCACGTGGTCCAGATAGTCGTGGAAGTCGAAACGCCCTTCCATCACCGGCACGTCGCGGGCGTTCGTCCAGTCGGTGATGAACACCTCGTGGTCCTGCAGGAAGGCCTCGACCGTTCCGCGCAGAAGGGTCGCATAGTGTCCTGAGAGCGGCGCGACGATCAGCACGGCCGGCTCGAGTTCGCGGCGCCCCGCGCGGCGCATGTCGGCCATATCGCGCGTGAAATGGATCAGCTTCACCCACGGGGTGGACCAGACCTCGGTCGGCCGCACGCGAACCTCGTGCCCGTCGATCTCGACGCTATCGACGCCCCACGCCGGCTTGCCGTAGCGGCGGGTCAGGTTGGCGAACAGATCTGAACTGGCGAACAGACGGCGGCCGAGTTCGGAGTCCTTGCCGGGGTTGAGCGGCGACGACCAGAAATCCCGCGCGGCCAGAGCGGCCCAGCGCAGCGGGGTGGAGGCGTAGTAGCCGGCCTCGTAGAGCGAATAGAGCATCCGAGAGTCCCTTTGCTGCGGCGCAGCATAGCACATCGGAGCGTAAGCCTGTCCAGCGGCCAAGCCGCGCAGGCCAGGCTTGTTATTTGATCGCCTGGGAGATCTGCTGGGCGAGCTCGGCCGGCGGCGCATTGTGCCGCAGCACGGTCTCGAACTGACCCTTCGGATTCATCAGGTAGATCGCCGTCGAGTGGTCGATCAGATAGTCGTCGCCCTCGCCGTTCTTCTTGAAATACACGCGATAGGCCTTGGCGACGGCGGCGATCTGCTCGGGCGTGCCGGTCAGGCCGATTGTCCCTTTCGGGAACACCTCGTTGGAGAGGTAGGTCTTGATCTGCTCGGGCGTATCCCGCTCCGGGTCCACCGAGATGAACACGACCTGCAGCTTGTCGGCCTTGCCGCCCAGTTCTTGTTGCGCCGCACCAAGGGCCTGCAGGGTCGTCGGGCAGACGTCCGGGCAATAGGTGAAGCCGAAGAACACCGCCGACCACTTGCCCTTCAGGATGCTCTCGTCGACCGGCTGGCCGTCCTGGTTGACGAGTTTGAAGGGGCCGCCCACCAGGGCCGTGCCGCTCCCGGTCTGGCCGCCCTTGTCCTGGGCGAAAACGCCCGCACGCCAGGCCGCGCCCCCCAGAATCGCCAGGCCAACGACGCAGGCGAGGATCAGGATCAGGTTACGGCGGGACATGGATAACCTCAGGGGTTGCCTTTGGGGCTCGTCAGCGGCGGCGTTCGGCGCGATGCTCTGGCGCGATGGCGTCCATAGGCAACACGACCTCGCCGCGGCCTGCGCCCGGCCTCGATAGGCAAACCGCAGAGCCGGCGCAAGGCGTCGCGGGCGTCGCAGACCTGGCCGCGGACGGCTGGAACGCGGCGGCCGCGCGCAGCGGCCGGCTCCGGGTCCGCACCCTCGTCGCCCTGCGCTGGATGCTGATCGTGGGAGAACTGATGTTCTTCCTCATCAGCCTCTTCTTCCGGCTCGACGCGCCCTACCCGCTGTGTTTCGCCATCATCGGGCTTGGCGCGTGGGTCAACCTGCTGTCGGGCGTCGCCTCCCCCGGCCAGCGGCTGATCGGCGGGCGCGAGGCGGTCGCACAGCTCGGCTTCGACATCGGCCGCGTCGGCGTGCTGCTCTACCTGACGGGCGGCGCGGCCAACCCGTTCATGCTCATGCTGCTGGCCCCGGTGACGCTGGGCGCGGCCACGCTGAATCCGCGCGCGGTCACCTTCCTGGCCGCCTTCGCCATCCTGGTCACCGCCGCCGTCGCGATCTTCCAGCAGCCCTTGCCCAGCCTGAACGGCGTCACCCTGAACCCGCCGTTCGCCTACATGTTGGCCTGCGCCATCGCCAACATCACCGGCATCGTCATCATCGCCGGCACCGTTCGCCAGGCCGCCGCCGAATCCGCGCGGATGGCCCTGGCCCTCGACGTCACCCAGGCGGTCCTGGCCCGCGAGCAGCGGCTCTCGGCCCTTGGCGCCCTGGCCGCCGCCGCCGCCCACGAGCTGGGCACGCCGCTGGCCACCATCTCCATCGTCGCCAAGGAACTGGCGCGTGAGGCACCGACCCCCAGCGTCAAGGACGACGCCGACCTGCTGATCATCCAGGCCGAACGCTGCCGCGAAATCCTGCGCCGGCTGAGCGATGCGCCTGCCGCGGCTTCGGACGAAGTCCACGAGCGGATGAGCCTTCTCCAGCTCGTCCATGAGGTGATCGAACCCCACACCGACGTAAAGGGCGTCCGGGTCGAGGCGATCGTCACCGGCGCCCCAGGCGTCGCGGCCCCCGACATCTGGCGGATGCCCGAGGTGCTTCATGCCGTCACCTCGTTCGTGGAGAACGCGGTCGACTTCGCCGCCTCCGAGGTGCTGGTCACCGTTCGCTTCGACGCCGACAGCGTCGGGATCGAGGTGCGCGACGATGGTCCGGGCTTCGCGCCCGACGTCCTCGCCAAGCTCGGCGAGCCCTATGT
>JAEXKM010000279.1 GCA_023445705.1 Pseudomonadota bacterium | reverse complement strand
TCCCTGGGCCTGGGCGTCTCCCAGATCAACAGCGGCCTGAGCTATCTGACGCCGCTTCCGACCGGTCCGCTCGTCCAAGTCTGCCTGATCGTCCTGGTCATGGGGGCTGCGACGGCTTCGGTCCTTACCGGCCTGGACAAGGGCATCCGACGGCTGTCGGAGCTGAACCTGATCATGGCGATCCTGCTCATGCTGTTCGTCCTGGTGGCAGGCCCCACGCAATTCCTACTGAACGCGCTCGTGCAGAACTTCGGGCTCTATCTGGACCATTTCTTCGTCCGGACCTTCACGCTCTATGCCTACGAGCCGCGCGCCTGGATGGCGGATTGGACGCTGTTCTACTGGGCCTGGTGGATCGCCTGGTCGCCCTTCGTCGGAATGTTCATCGCCCGTATCTCCCGCGGACGCACGGTGCGGGAGTTCATCGGCGGCGTCCTCCTCGTCCCAACCGCCTTCACCTTCCTCTGGATGACCGTCTTCGGAAACACGGCGATCGCCCTCGACATGGGCGAGGCTGGCGGCGCGATATCCCGAGCGGTCACGGCGGACCTCTCCACCGCCCTCTTCCACTTCCTGGAGTACCTGCCGGGCGCAGGGATCACCTCGGCGCTGGCGGCCGCGCTGGTCGCGGTCTTCTTCGTCACCTCGGCCGATTCCGGCTCCATGGTGATCGACACGATTGCGTCGGGGGGTTCGGAGGACACCCCCGTCTGGCAGCGGGTCTACTGGTGCGCGCTGGAGGGTCTCGCCGCGGCCCTGCTGCTCCTCGTCGGCGGTCTCGGCGCCCTGCAGGCCGCGACCCTGGTCGCCGCACTCCCCTTCGCCTTCATCATGATCCTTCTGGCCTTCGGGCTGGTCCGCCAGATGAATGCGGACCTGGCCGGGATCACGCTCGATGTCGAAACCCCGCCGCTGGCCGAGCGGGTCAAGCGCATCCTGGCGCCGGCCCGGCGCGCGGACATCGAAGCTCAGCTGGCAAGGCACGGCTTCCCCGCGCTCGCCAGCATCCAGGCCGCGCTCGCTGCGGAGGAGGTCGGCGATGTGGCGGTCACCACCGGCCCGGAAGGCGGACTGTTACGGGTTCGGACACAGTCTGGGCCTGATTTCGTCTATCGCCTGGCCGCGGTTCCCCGCCCCCGGCCGGCCTTCTCGGCGCTCGAGGCGAGCGAGAGCCGACGCGCCATGGAGTGGCGGCTGACGTCGCAAGCGGGGGCGTCCCGCCGCCGGGACATCACCGGCTTCACCCAAGATCAGATCGTTTCGGACATCCTCACCCACCTTGAGGCCTGGCGGCGAAGCGAAACTCCGGACCGAACTCAATTGTGACGGTGGAACAAGGGTTTGCGGCCCTCGTTGACCTCGCTCCCCCAAAGGAGAGAGCCCATGCCGACCAACAGCGAAATCGAAGAGAAGTTCTGGAAAGCCCTGAAGTCCGACATGACCCTGATGCTGGGCTTGTCGGGCGTGGAAGAGGGGCACGCCCAGCCGATGACCGCCCAACTCGACGGCGATGACCGCCGGTCCATCTGGTTCTTCACCGCCAAGGACACCGATCTGGTCGAGGCCATCGGCGCACGACACCAGGCCGTCGCTCACTTCGCCTCGAAGGGCCATGACCTCTTCGCCACCCTGCAAGGGGACCTGGTGCTGGACAATGATCCGGCGGTCATCGACCGGCTGTGGAACCGGTTCGTCGCGGCCTGGTTCGAAGGCGGCAAGGACGATCCCAAACTGCAACTGATCCGGTTCGATCCGGACCGGGCGCAGATCTGGCTGAACGAGAACAGCCTCTTCGCAGGCGTGAAGCTCCTCCTCGGAGCCGATCCTAAGAGGGAATACAAGGACAAGGTGGCGGACGTCCGCCTCAGCTAGGACGTAGGGGACGCTCCGTCGCCGGAGCGTCCCCTTCCGTCAGACGCGCTCGACGATGATCGCCGGAGCCATGCCGCCGGCGGCGCACATGGTGACCAGGCCGCGCTTCAGGTCGCGGCGCTCCAGTTCGTCGAGGATCGTGCCGATCAGGATAGCGCCGGTCGCGCCGATCGGATGGCCGAGCGCCATGGCGCCGCCGTTCACATTGACCTTCTCACGATCCAGCTTGAGATCGCGGATGAACTTCTCGGCCACCACCGCGAAAGCTTCATTGATCTCGAAGAGATCGATGTCGTCGATGGTCAGGCCCGCCTTGGCGAGCACCTTTCTGGCGGCCGGCACCGGCGCATTCAGCATCAGGGTCGGGGAGTCGCCCATATTGGCCATGGCCACGACCCGGCCGCGGGCCTTCAGCCCGTTCCTGGCCGCGTATTCCGGCGAGGCCAGCAGGACGCCGGCCGCGCCGTCCACAACGCCCGACGAATTGCCGGCGTGGTGCATGTGGGTGATCTTCAGATCCGGATAAACCTGCCGGATCAGGTCCGCATAGGTGGTCCCCTTGTCGTCGACCGGCACGTTCGCGATCATTTCGAACGAGGCCTTCAGCGCCGAGAGCCCTTCCAGGGTGGTCTGGGGACGCGGGAACTCCTCGCGGTCCAGCGCCAGCGAACCGTCCTCGCGGTAGACTGGCACCAGCGACTTGTCGAAGTGGCCGCCACGGATCGCCGCGTCGGCGCGCTGCTGGCTGAGCAGGGCCAGTTCGTCCAGCGCCTGGCGGTTGATGCCCTCCATGGTCGCGATGGCGTCGGCGCAGACGCCTTGCTGGCTCTGCGGGTGCCGTGCGCGCAGGCGCAGGTTGCCGCCGTCCATCATCGGCGGGGTCGAAGGATCGCCGGTCGACGAGGTGTAGGACATCATCTCGGTCCCGCCGGCGATCACCAGGTCTTCCATGCCCGACATGATGTTGGCCGCGGCGATGTTCACAGCGGTGATGCCCGAGCCGCAGAAGCGATCGAGGGTCATGCCGCTGGCCTTGGTGTCATAGCCGGCGTCCAGCGCCGCCATCCGACCCAGGTCTCCGCCTTGCTTGCCCCGCTGGCTGGAGGTCCCCCAGACGATGTCGTCCACCTCGTCGGTCTTGAGGTTGTTGCGCTCGGCCAGGCCCTTGAGGACGGTGGCGGCCAGGTGCTGGGGGTGGAAATCGGCGAGCGCGCCTTTGCCGACCTTGCCGATCCCGCGCGGCGTGCGGCAGGCGTCGATGATCAGGGCTTCGGGCATGATGATGTTCCTTCAAGGTCGGGTCGTTTGAACCACACAACCCACCCGCCCCTACGGCAGTCCAGCGCATATTTCGCCGCGCAGGTCGGCCCCAATTGCCCCCTTTCATTCCCTAACGTCATTATCCGAACACTGCTTGGATAACGGGGGGAGGAGGAATCGGCATGGACATCGCCGCCATGAACGCCTTGCTGGCCAAACAGAAGGCCGCACATCTTCGGGACGGAGAGCCCTCGGCTCAGAAGCGGATCGAGCGGATCGACCGGGCCATCACGCTGCTGATCGACCACCGCAGCGAGATCCAGGAGGCTGTGAACGCCGACTTCGGATCGCGCTCGCCCGAGGCCACCGCCTTCACCGACATAGCCGCCTCCATCGGACCGCTGAAACATGCCCGTGAGCACCTCGGCAAGTGGATGCGCCCGGAGCGGCGCAAGCCCAGCCCAGCGATCCTCGGCCTCTTCGGCGCCAAGGCGGAAATCCGTTTCCAGCCCAAGGGCGTAGTCGGGATCATCAGCCCCTGGAACTTCCCGGTAAACCTGACCTTCGCGCCGCTCGCTGGGGTGCTGGCGGCCGGCAACCGGGCGATGATCAAGCCATCCGAATTGACCCCCGCCACTTCCGAACTGATGGCCCGCATGTTCGCGAGCGTCTTTTCCGAAGAGGAGATCGCCGTGGTCACGGGCGGGCCGGAAGTCGGCCAGGCCTTCTCGTCCCTGGCCTTCGATCACCTGATCTTCACGGGCGCCACTGCGATCGCCCGCCACGTCATGCGCGCGGCCGCCGAGAACCTGACGCCGCTGACCCTGGAGCTGGGCGGCAAGAGCCCGGTGATCCTGGGCAAGACCGCCGACGTCGCGGTGGCCTCGGCGCGGATCATGAACGGCAAGACGCTGAACGCCGGCCAGATCTGTCTGGCCCCCGACTACGTCCTGACGCCCCGCGAAAGCCTGGAGCCCTTCGTCGCCGGCGCCCAGGCGGCGGTGTCGCAGATGTTCCCGACGCTCAAGGACAATCGTGACTACACCGCCATCATCGCCCAGCGGCACTACGACCGCATCAAGGGCTATGTGGACGAGGCCCGCGCCAAGGGCGTCCGGGTGGTCGAGCTCAAGCCCGACGATGAGGACCTGTCCCAGCAGGAACACCGGAAGATCGCGCCTACCCTGATCATCGATCCCACCGACGACATGAAAGTGATGCAGGAGGAGATCTTCGGGCCCGTCCTGCCCGTGAAGACCTACAGCGGCATCGACGAGGCGATCGGGTACATCAACGGCCACGACCGGCCTCTAGGCCTCTACTACTTCGGCTCCGACAAGGCCGAGCAGGAGAAGGTGCTGGCCTCGACGACCTCCGGCGGCGTCACCGTCAACGACGTGATCTTCCACGTGGCGCAGGAGAACCTGCCCTTCGGCGGAGTCGGCCCTTCGGGCATGGGCGCCTATCACGGCCTGGAAGGCTTCCGCGAGTTCAGCCACGCCAAGTCGATCTATTCGCAGATCAAGGCCGACAAGCCCCTGCAGCAGATGCGTCCGCCCTTCGGGCCGGCCATCCGCAAGTATCTCGACGGTCAGATCAAACGCTGAAGAAAGCGGCGGCGGTCGCCCCCGCGACCGCCGCCATCCCCGGCCTCAGCTCGCCCTGCGGAAGGCGGAACGGCCGAGCTCCGTTCGTGAGGCGAGGAAGCCCTTTAGGCCGGCACGAGGCCGAAGTAGGCCTTGTAGGAAGCGCCGTCGCCCGACAGCAGCGGCGTCTCGGCCTTGAAGCCGATGCCGTGGTGGTTTGAGTTCTGGGTGCGCGCCGCCAGCAGAACCATCTGCCGGCCCGTCAGCACGACATTCCCCGAGGCGATCTCGTCATCGCCGGTGTCGAGCGCGTCGTTGATGGCGTCGGCAAGGTCCGGCATCAGCGGCGTGATGAAGGTGTCGGCCAGGGTGGACACGACCGGCCCGACGATTGGGATGAAGTTCAGAGCGATCAGACCGGCCTCATGGGTCGTGTTCACGATCGTCTTCACCGTTTCCTTGTAGTGGTCGGGATTGCCGAAATCGTTCTCCATGAGCACGGTCCCGATGACCATGCCGTAGGGCTTGCCACGATAGAGCTCGATCAGGTCGGGCCTCGCCTCACCACCGTCCACATCGCTATAGACCTTGCTCCGCACGGTGGAGTTCACCTCCGGCGTAACGATGCTCAGGATCACATAGGGCTCGTCGGAGTCGGAGCCCTGATCCCAGTCGGTTTCGCCAAAGCAGAACAGTCCGGTGTAGTGAACCACGACGTCCCGCAGATCGATCGGACCGGTGTCCGGCCACCAGTAGATCCCGCCATGCTGGAAGGTGTTGGCGCGGCCGCCCTCGGAGAAATCCTCCTCGTCGCTCGTCGGGTAGCCGAGATAGGAGTTCTCCCAGCCCATGCTTTCCCAGTGCTGGCGGATCGCCCCCCAGATGGCGTGGGCGCCGGTCTGCGGCGTCCAGTAGATCGAACCGCCGTTCTGGAAATGGTTGTAGCGGCCAATACCGTCCGGCGTCCCGAGCTCGTCGGTCACCGGATAGCCCAACACCGAACGCTCCCACCCCATCGCCGCCCACTTCTCACGGATGGCGCCATAGATCGCGTTCGCGCCGGTCGCCGGCGTCCAATAGATCGACGCGCTGAAGCCGTTGAAGTGATTATAGCGGCCGACGCCGTCGGGCGTTGAGGTCTCGTTGGTGCAGGGCGTTCCGAAGGAAAGGCCGCCCAGCGCCCGCCACTTGTCGTAGATCGCGCCGTGGATCTCGTAGGCGGCGCGCCGGTCCGGATTGTAGCAGATGCACGATCCGTTCATGAACCAGACGCGGCCCTCCTCCTTGGAGACCACAGGCCCGAGGGCGGTCTGACCGCCTAGCTGCTCGTACTTCCGCGCGATGATCTCTTCCGGCGTGCGGATCCGCCAGATCTCCGGGGTCAGCGCCTGCGGATGCGCGATGTCTGAAATTCCACCCATCACCAGCTCCCTTTCTTGAGCGGACTTGGCGTCCGCCAGTGCTCCAATCGCGGAGGGAAGCCTCGGCCCGGGACGCCTACGTATCGCCTACGGATGGCGCCCGCTCGCACCCGAGGTTGATTTTTTGCCGTTCACCATGTTGGCGATCATTCCGTTTGACCGGCCGGCCTGGCTCCCACAGCATGGGCGCCTCTCCCCAGCAGCGGGTCGCAGCCATGCGCCGCAACGCCATCGCCAAGCTCCTCGCCCCGGCCCCATCGAGGGTGCTGCGACGCCCCCGCGTCATCGCCGCCTTGAGCCGGATGATGGAGGCCTCGCATGGCTGGGTCGCAGCCCCGGCCGGCTATGGGAAGACCACCGCCGCCGTGGACTATCTGAGCAGCCGCCAAGGCCCTTACCTGTGGTGCCGGTTGGATGAGGACGACCAGGATCCCGCCAGCCTCTATCACTATCTGAGCCTCTGCCTGGACCCGCAGGACGCAGCGGCGCTCCCCGCGTTCGGCGCTGAGTACGCCGATCAGTCCCAGGCCTTCGCGCGCAGGTTCTTCCGAGCCTTCTTCGCCGCGCTTCCTGCCGAACTGACCATCGTCCTGGACGATGTGCACGACGCGGAATCCGACGCCTTCCACGGCGCGTTGGCCATCCTGCTTCGCGAGACGCCGCCCGGCGTGCGTTGCCTTTGCCTTTCGCGCACCCTTCCAGCCGACCCGTTGCGAGAAGCCGCGCTCACGGGTCGCCTGCGCGTGGTCGGGGCCGAGTTGCTGCAGTTCTCCGACGCCGAGGCCCGGGCGCTGCTCGAGGTGCGGGAGGCGACCGCGCCGGCGCCGGTCGAACAAGCCGGAGGCTGGGCCGCTGGGCTGGTGCTGATGGCCGAGCGGTCGGCCGGCGACAATCTGTGGCCGGCGCCCAGCGCAGCCGACCACGGCGACCAGCCGGAGCTGTTCGAACTTCTCGGCCGCCAGATTTTCGACGCCCTGCCGTCCCCTGAGCAGGACATGCTGCTCAAGCTCGGCCTCTTGCCCGAGGTCACGCCGAAGCTTGCGGCCGCCATGGTGGGGTCCAGCGACGCCTCGGGCCTGCTGGAGCGGCTTCATCGGCGTCAGTTCCTGGTTACCCGACTGGAGCCCGGCGAGCGGCCGGTCTTTCGCCTGCACGACCTGCTGCGCGATTTCCTGAGCCGCCGGCTGGAAACGGCGTTCGCGCCGGCTGACCGCCTGCGTCTGGCCTTGCAGGCGGCCCAGGCGCTCGCGGCCGACGGGCGCCCCGCCCAGGCGATCGACCTGGCCCTTCGCTACGGCGCGCAGGACCTTGCCGCAGAGCTGATCGTCGCGAACGCGGAGAACATGCTGGACCAGGGCCGTCGTGCGACCTTCCTCGACTGGTGCGGGCGCCTTGGCGAGAACGGCGCCGATCCCTGGCTCTGCTACTGGCGCGGCGTCGCCCTTCTGCCCGACGACGAGGCCGCCGAGCCATGGTTCGAGCGCGCCTATCGCCTGTTCACCGAACGCGGCGACCAGAGGGGACGGCGCCTCGCCATCGCCCGCGCGGTGCTCGTAAAGACCGATAGCTGGCGCACCCATTCGGGTCTCTCGACCTGGACCGCTCGCGCCCTCGAGCTGCAGCGGCAGCCCGCGCCGACGCTCGGCGCCAATGACGAGCTTCTCGTCCTGATGGGCCTGTTGCGCGCTCTCGACTTCGCCGACGACTACAGCGCGGCCGCGCCCTTCGCAGCCGAACTCTCGCGCCAGCTCACACAGCGGCTACTGGCGCCCTGCCCCCAGGATTCGCCCAACCTTCGCCTGCTGGCCAGCGCCGGCGTGATCGAGCACGCCGGCTCCACGGCCAGGCCCGAACTCTTCCATGGCGCGGTAGACGCCGTCGCCGGCAGCCTGGCGGACACCGCGATCTCGCCCTGGGTCCTGGGGCTCTGGCTCGTCGCGTTCGGCGCCGTCAGCGGACGCTACTTCCTCTACGCGCGCCGTGGCTTTCCTTATGCCGACGCCGAGGCGGCTCTGCGCAGCGCGATCGAGATCGGCGAGCGGGAGGGCTTCCCCGGCGTGGAGTTCGGCGGCCTCTATCACCTGCAGTACCAACTCAAGCTGCAGAACCGCTGGGCCGACTACGCCGCCCTCGTCGCGCGGCTGGCCAAGGTCGCCGACAGTCGCCATTCGACCCAGGTGGCGGTGGTCGCCGATTGCGAAGCAGCGCTGCACACCAGGTTCGGACGCGTCGAGGCGGCCGAGGCCGCCTGCGCGCGGTTTCTGACGGCGGTAGAGACTGCCGGCGAACCGCCTATCGAGCGCTGGCCGCACTATGTGACGCGCTTCCAGTCGCTGTTGGGGGCTGCCCGGTTCGCAGAGGCCGCCACCTATATGCGCAGGCTGGCGCCACAGTTCGACGCCGGGGTGGCCGACCGCACGATCGCCTGCGCGCTGATTGCAGAAGCCCTGGAGGCCAGAATCCACGCGCCGGCCACATATCCCGCGCACCTGGCGGCCGCCGTCGACGCCCTGAGCGCCACGGGCTGGAGCGCGGCCCTCGCAAACCTTCCGCAGTTGCTTGCCGAAATGCTCGGCGACGCTCTGGACCAAGGCCATGCGTCCGAGTTCTGCGCCGGCCTGGCGCGTCAAAGGCGGCTGGAACCACCGGCCAGCCGTCCGGCCGCATGGCCCTGGGCGCTCAGGGTGTACGTGCTCGGCGACTTCAGGCTCGAACTGGGCGGCCAGCCACTGCCGTCCGGCCCCAAACCTCCAGCGCGCAGCCTCGACCTCCTGCGGGCGTTGGCGACCGCGCCTGATCACGCCTGCGCCATGAGCGACCTCTGCGACTGGCTCTGGCCTGATCTCGATGGCGATCAGGCCAAGGCCGCCTGCGAGCAGGCGCTTCAGCGTCTGCGTCGCCTCATGGGGCGACCCGACCTGGTGATCCAGCGGGAGGGGCGACTGCATCTGCGCAAGGAAGAGGTCTGGGTCGATCTGGATCACTGGTGGGGGCGCCTGCGGGCGGCCCCCAGGGAGACTGTGAGCGGCGTTCCCGGCCCCGTGCTGCCCCACGAGCACGACAACCCCTGGGCCCTGGCGGCCGGCGAACGCTTTCGACGCGACGTGATCGATGCAGCCATCGCCGCGGGGACGGCGCTTCAGGTCAGCGACGGCGCCAATGCGCGCCTTCTGCACCAGCACGTGCTGGATCTCTATCCGGATGCGGTGCGCATCCACGAGGCGATGATCACCAAGCGTCTGGCCGATCACGACATGATCGGCGCTTGGGACGACTATGAGCGCTTCCAACGCGCTTGCGGCGATCTAGACGATTCCAGGTCCGCTGCGGCCATTCGGGACCTTATGCGCCGCGCTGACGGCCTGAGCGCCTAGCCGCGCGCCCACCCAACCTCGGGTAGGCGCCAATAGACCCCGCTCTCGCGCGCCAGCATCCGATGGCCGATCATCTCGCGCCGCAGGGTCGCGCTGTCCCAATGGACGTTCTGGATGATCTCGTTCACCTCAGCTTCCGGATAGCGCCGCCCCTCTTCGAAGCGCCCCATGAGCCAGGCCAACACCACGGCCCGCTTGCGGCGACTGGCCGGCATCACCTTGAGCTTGCCGGCCTCGTCAACGAAGCCCGACAGCACCTTGGCCTCCCAGCTCTCGGCCTTCGGGGTGATCGCCGCCATGCCCGCCGGCTCCATCAGCGCGCGGTTCATTCGGGCCAGGGCGTCGGCGTCCAGAGAGTGCCAACGCACTACCCCTTCGGCGCGCACGCGGACCACGCCGAGCGCCTTCAAGGCCGCCAGATGGTGCGACACCGTCGGCTCCTTAAGGTCGAGGAGCTCGGCCAGCTCCTGCACGCTTCGCTCGCGGGCCGCCAGCAGGCCAACGATCCGCAGCCGGCTCTCGTTCGCCATCGCCTTGAAGAAGGCGAGCAGGGTCTTGAGTTGAGCTTCCGGCATCGACGACACTCCTTCGATAGACATCTATTTAGACATACATCGAATTATTCGGCCACAAAAAACGCCGCCCGCAAGGGCGGCGTTCTTTCCGGCTCGACCTGGCCTACTCGCCGGAGCGGAGCTGCTCGCGCGCCTGCGCCAGCAGTTCGTCCATTTTCATGCGGACTTCGCCTTCGCTGACAGACACGCCCGAGCCCTTCAGGTCTTCGAAAACCTTGCGCAGCACATCCTCGTCGCCCGGCAGTTCGAAGTCGGATTTCACCACAGCCTTGGCGTATTCGGCGACGCTGTCAGCCGACAGGCCCATCAGGCCCGCAGCCCATTCACCCAGCAAGCGGTTGCGACGCGCCCCAGCCTTGAATTCTTGCTCTTGGTCGAGCTCGAACTTCTTTTCAAAGCCACGCTCACGATCGTCGAAGGTCGTCATGTTTTCCCCAGTAGGAGGTCGGTCGGCGTTGCATATCCCTTGAACCCGTCGCCCGCAACGTAAACACAACGGAAGACGCTGCGGCTCTTGCGCCGTTTGCGCCGCGGCGCCCGTTCGGCTAATTTCCGAAGCGCCTCATATGAGCGAGAAGGCCTTGTGTCGGGACCGCGCGCGTTGGGATCGAACCGCGCGCGTTTTTTCGTTTTTCCGATGGCGGCCAAGCCCTCGCTCTGGGAGAAGGCGCATATGACCACCCGCCGCAAGAAGATCTACGAAGGCAAGGCTAAGATCCTCTACGAGGGCCCTGAGCCCGGCACGCTCATCCAGTATTTCAAGGACGACGCCACCGCCTTCAACGACCAGAAGCGCGCGATCCTCGAGGGCAAGGGCGTCATCAACAATCGCATCAGCGAATACGTGATGACCAAGCTGAACTCCATCGGAGTCCAGAATCACCTCATCCGCCGCCTGAACCTGCGCGAGCAGCTCATTCGCGAGGTCGAGATCATTCCGCTGGAAGTGGTGTGCCGCAACGTCGCCGCCGGCAGCCTTTCACAACGCTTCGGCCTGCCGGAAGGCCAGCCGCTGCCACGCTCGATCATCGAATTCTACCTGAAGGACGACAAGCTCGGCGATCCGATGGTCGCCGAAGAGCACATCACCGCTTTCAACTGGGCCGCCACCCAGGAGATCGACGACATGATGGCGCTCACCCTGCGGGTGAACGACTTCCTGACCGGCCTCTTCGCCGGGGTGGGCATCACCCTGGTCGACTTCAAGGTCGAGTTCGGCCGCATCTACGAAAACGACTTCGCGCGCGTGATCCTTGCGGACGAGATCAGCCCCGATTCCTGCCGTCTCTGGGACAGCCAGACGAACGAGAAGCTGGACAAGGACCGTTTCGGCCGCGACATGGGCGATGTCATCGAGGGCTACACCGAAGTCGCCCGTCGTCTCGGCATCATGAAAGAGATGCCTACTGTCATCCAAGGAGGCCTGCACTAGTGCGCGCGAAAGTTCATGTGTTTCTGAAACCCGGCGTGCTGGATGTTCAGGGCAAGGCCGTCGAGAACGCCCTGCACGGCCTCGGCTGGCCGCAGGTGGACGGCGTGCGCGTCGGCAAGACCATCGAGTTCGACCTCAAGGACGCCAGCGACAAGGCCGCAGCCGAGGCGCAGGTGAAGCAGATGTGCGAAAAGCTGCTCGCCAACACCGTGATCGAAAGCTACCGGATCGAGGTGGCGTGAGGGCGCTCGTCGCCCTCCCCTTACTCCTGACATTGACCGCCTGCGCGCCTGAACCCGAACCGGTCAGGCCGCGCCTAGTCCTCGACTGCAATCTCTCCTACGAAGCCTTGCGCGCGCAGGTCCTGGCCGTGCCTGGACTGAAGGCCGCGCCGCAGGAGCGAGGCGAGCCCTATCGTTTCTACAATGTCGTGGGCGGCGGTGAAGCCTTTGTCCTGACGCAGGACGGCGCGCCGGGCCATCCGGCGATCCTGAAGCAGGAAGTGGTGCAGGAAGGCGGCCGCAAGGTCATGAAGAACACCGGCTGCGCCTATGGCGATAAGGCCGGCTATGACCAGGTCATGGCCTATCTTGAGAGCCTCGGCTCCCGCTGAGGATCACCCGGCGAAGCCGCTGGGCTTCGCCGGGCCAAGCCCTCTTTAGAAGCGCTTGGTGAGCTGGATCCCGAAGGTCCGAGGCTCGTTCACGAACGCCGTCAGGTTGTTGAAGTCGATAGCGCCGATGACATTCGCCTCGTCGGTCATGTTGCGGACGTAGAGCGCCGCTTCCAGACCGAGGTCCATGTCACGCCAGCCGACGCGGGCGCCGCCCTCGAAGGAGGTGTCCTGCATAAACTCGACCGACTCGTAGAGGAACAGGTTGAAGTCCTTCTGCATGACCCAGTCGGTCGAGGCGAAGATCTGCGCGCCGCTGGCCAGGGTGCGGACGTAGTTCAGAGTGATGTTGGCCGTATACTCCGGCGCCTGCGGGAACGGATTGCCGTTGATGTTGGCGCGACGGGTCGTGCCGACGTTCACGATCGGATCGGTCACGGTGCAGTTGGCGCCGCAGAAGGCGACCAGCAGGTCCTTGTCCTTGATCTCGGTGTGATTCCAGGCAAAGCCGCCGGCCAGGCTGAAGCCGGCGCCCAGATAGACGTCGCCGTCCAGTTCGATGCCGTAGCCCTCGCCCTTGTCGGCGTTGATCAGCTGGTTGAAGTTGCCCTCGCCGCCGATGGCGGTGAACTGCGGGTCGGAGACCTCGTAGATGTAAGCGGTGGCGTTGAAGCGAGCGCGGCCGTCCCAGAGGCGCGACTTGAAGCCGGCTTCATAGGACATCACCGTTTCGGAGTCGGCGGTGGTCACGACGTTCGAGGTGGCGATCCGGCCCTGGATCGACGGACCGCGGTAGCCCTTGGCGATGCGGGCGAAGAGGTTCCAGTCGCTGTTGACCTCATAGAGCGCGCTGACGTCCCAGCTGACTTGCTGGTCGCCGACGTTCTTGGTCACGTCCAGCGGGGCGCCCAGGGTGCGCTGACCGCGGAAGTCACGGTTGTCGTCGGTGTAGCGCACGCCGGCGGTGATCTTCAGGGCGTCGGTGACCTGATAGTTGCCCTGGCCGAACAGCGACCAGGAGTCCGACTGCTGGACGATGTCGGTGACGATGGTCGGCTGCAGGCCGCCGACGCCATCGAAGGTCGCCGAGATCAGGTTGAAGCGCTCTTCCCAATAGAAGGCGCCGATTTGCCAGCCGAGGCGGCCGTCGCCGTTGGAGGCCAGTCGCAGCTCGTAGGTGTCCTGGGTCAGGTCGCTGTCGAGGGTGCCGGTCTCGGAGTTGAACGGCGTCTTGTAGGGCGCGCCGGCCGGAGCCGAAGCCACGCCGCCATCGATGTCGCCGTTGCCCTTGGAGGCGCCCCAGTACGAGCCGACCACGCCGGTCAGGGTCGCCGGGCCAAAGTCGTAGGCCAGTTGCAGCGACCCCGACCGGGTTTCCTGCTTCTGGAAGTTGTTGCGGCCGCCGTCGTAGTAGACGCGATTACGGTCGAAGTTGCTGTTCAGCTCGTTGGAGCCCTTGGTCAGCACGTTGGCGCGGTTCATCGTGCCGGTCCCGTCGTAATCGCGCGCCTGCAGGGTCAGCAGGGCCGAGAAGCGGTCGGTGGGCTTCCATGCGACGTGCACGCGGCCGGCGACGTCGTCGAAATTGCCCAGGTCCTTGCCGTTCCGGTCGACGAAGGGCGCGTCGTACATGTTGTCGACCCAGTCATCCCGGTGATTCCAGAGGCCGGCGATGCGCACTTGCAGGGTGTCGCTCACGGGAATGGTCACGCCGGTTTCGGCGCGGACCGAGCCCAGGTTGCCGACGGCCACCGAGCCGAAGCCCGTGAAGTCGTTGGTCGGCTTGACGGTGTCGATCTTGATCACGCCGGCCGGGGTGTTGCGGCCGAACAGAGTGCCCTGCGGTCCGCGCAGCACTTCGAGCTGCTGGACGTCGAACAGCGGGAAGCCCTTCAGGAAGACGTTTTCGAGGACGACGTCGTCGAGCACGACCGAGACCGGCTGCGAGGCGTTGAAGTCGAAGTCCACGTTGCCAAGGCCGCGGATGTAGAAGCGCGGGGCGTAGCGGCCGTTCGAGCTTTCGACCTGCAGGCTGGGCACGCGCGCCGTCATCGACAGGATGTCGCCGCCGCCGGCGGACACCTCAGCCAGGGTCTCCTTATTGACCGCGCTCACCGCGAACGGGACGTCACGGATGCTCTCGCTGCGGCGCTGAGCAGTGACGACGATGTCTTCGACGGTGACGGCGGCTTCCGGCGTGTTGACCGACTGCGCCAGGGCGGGCGTGGAAACGAGAAGAGCCAGGCCGCTGACCGAACAGGCAAGCGCGCCGAAACGACGTGTCATTTTGGATTTATCCCCGAGTTCTGGAAGGCGGGCCCGCCCCTACGCCTCAGGGAAGTAAATCGCCAATAGATAACCGCGTTCGTGTGTGAAATTTTCGCTACGTGAGCTCTTTCTGCATTAGTCGGACGCGCCTTGGGCTCATCATCTTTGCGCCGCCATTGCTCCTGACGAGAAATGATGGGATCAGGCGGGCGTGCCCGACACCCTGACTTTCCCTGACCGTCGTCTGTTCCTGGGAGGGACAGCAGCCGTCGCCGCGAGTCCGTTCCTGGCCGCCCTAGCGCCCCCCGTCGTCGGACGCGTCCTTGCGATGTCGGATATGCATTCGGCTTACGAGCGGACCGGCCAGCTC
>JAEXKM010000073.1 GCA_023445705.1 Pseudomonadota bacterium | reverse complement strand
CAGCCTGCATGATGCGCGGGATCGCCTGGCTGCAGGCCGCCGCCGACGAGGCCGTGGCTGCGCCCAACCCGCCCCAGCGTCTCGCGCGGCTGCTGGACCTCTATTTCGACCGGGTGGGCCGCGCCGCGACCGGGGCCGAGCCGCCGCTTCCGACCCTTTCCGACCTGCGGGCCTTGAAGGAGCCGCGCCGGGCCGAGGTGTTCGAGGCCTATATGCGTCTCTTCCGAAGGGTGCGGACGGTGTTCGAGGCCCCGGACATGGCCTGGCTCAGCCGCGGCAGGCGGACGGCGCGGACCCACATGCTGCTCGAGCAACTCTTCTGGTCGGCCGCCTGGCTGCCGAAATACGATCCGGAAGACTACGGCCGCATTCGCGACCGCATGTACGACATTCTGGTCGGGGGCTTCGCCGCCGAGGGCGCGACCTGGGCGCCGACGCCCGTGCCGCTGGCCGAGCTCGCCGCCCGGGAAGGCCCGGAAATGAGCCGCGAGACCTTCCTGTTGGCCGCCACTCGCCTGATCAACAGCCGTGGCTATCGCGGCGCCTCGGTGGACAAGATCTCTGCGGCGCTGAACGTGACCAAGGGGTCGTTTTACCATCACAACGACGCCAAGGATGACCTGGTCGTCGCCTGTTTCGACCGGACCTTCGAGGTGATGCGCCGCGTCCAGCGCCTGGCCATGACCATGGAAGGAACCCAGTGGCGGCGGATCTCCAGCGCCGCCGCGGCCCTGGCCGAGTATCAGCTTTCGGAATACGGCCCGCTGCTGCGGGTGTCGGCGCTTTCGGCCTTGCCCAGCGAGATCCGCACCGAGCAGGTCGCGCACTCCGACCGCGTCTCCGACCGCTTCGCCTCGATGATCTCCGACGGCATCGCCGAAGGTTCGATCCGTCCCATAGACCCGGTGATCGCCGCCCAGATGCTCAATGCGGCGCTCAACGCCGGCGCGGAGCTCGGATTCTGGGTGCCCGGGATCACCCAGAAGGCGGCGCCTTCGGTCTTCGCCCGCCCGCTGCTGATGGGGATTTTCGCCCGCTAGGCGGCGACGGACGCCCGGATCTTCTCGCTCCAGACCTGCTCGACCACGTGCAGCAGCCGGTCGGCGGTGATCGGCTTGGTGACATGGCCGTCGGCGCCGGCTCTTGCAGAGGCCTCGGCGTGTTCGGGCATGGCGTTGGCGGTCAGGGTGTAGATCGGCGTGCGCCGGCCCTGGCGCGCCTCGCGCCGGCGGATCGCGGCGATGGCGGTCAGGCCGTCCATCACCGGCATCTGCATGTCCATGAGGATCAGGTCGAACTCGCCCCGCGCGGCCTCGTCCACCGCCTCGGCGCCGTTCTCGACGCTCACCAGATCGATCCCGGCCGCGGCCAGCACCAACTCGACCACCCGGCGGTTGGTGGGGTGATCCTCGGCCAGCAGCACCCGCATGGCGTCGAGCTCGGTCTCCTCGCCCCCGCTGTTCTCGTGCTCGCCCCACATCTCGACCGCCCCGTGGCGGCGCGGCAGTTCCAGCTCCAGCACGAAGCTGGCGCCGGCGCCCGGCTTGGCGCTGGCCGACAGGGATCCGCCCATGGCTTGCGCCAGCGACCGCGAGATCGAGAGTCCAAGGCCCGTGCCACCATACTGCCGCGTAATCGAGCCGTCGGCCTGTTCGAAGCGGCCGAACAGGCGCTGCCGGGTATCTTCATCGAAGCCGATCCCGGTGTCGGAGACGGTGAAGGTCAGATGGGTCGTGGTCTCGTCGCGGCGGGCCTCGACCACCAGGGCGACCTCGCCCTGCGCGGTGAACTTCACCGCATTGCCGAGCAGATTGGTCAGGATCTGGCGGATGCGCGGGCCATCGCCCTCGAACGATCCTTGGGCGTAGGGTTCGATCTGGACGCGCAGGGTCAGGCCCTTGGCCTGAGCGCTGGCCTCGAACAGCGCCGCGCAGGCATTGACCGAAGCGGCCATGTCGAAGGTCTCGGGGCGGATTTCGATCCGGCCGGCCTCGATGCGGGCCAGGTCCAGGATGTCGGTCAGCAGCGCCTCAAGGGTGTCGGCGGAAGCTTCGATCAGCCCGACCATTTCCGCCTGCTGGGGATTCAGCTCGGTCTTGGCCAGGGCGCCGGCGATCCCCATCACCCCGTTCAGCGGCGTGCGGATCTCATGGCTCATATTGGCGAGGAACTCGCTCTTGGCCTTGTTGGCGGCCTCAGCCTCGCCCGCAGTAGGTCGCGCTGTGCGTGGTGGCGCGAGCACTCATTCGAGGCGATCGCGGCCAGGTCGGTGAGGTGCGCGGCCAGTTCGGGATCGAACCGCCGCGGCGTCTCGCTGGCCACGCAGACCACGCCGATGGCCTGGCCGGTGGTGAGGCGGATGGGCGCCCCGGCGTAGAATCGCACCTGCTCGGCGCCGGTGACGTAGGGATGGCGGGCGAAGCGAGGGTCTTCGGCGGCGTTCTCGACCCACAGCAGCGCGTCGTCCCGCACCGCCAGCTCGGAGAAGGCCTGGTCGTCGCAGATGTGCTCGTTGGTCCACTTGGGCGCGACGCTGGCGTGCCAGGTCCGTTCGGCCCCAACCATCACCACGTCGCCCAGGTCGAGCTTGGCGAATGCGCGGGCCAGCCGGCCGATCCGCTCGAAGGTCGGCTTCAATTCATCCAGGTCGAGAGTGGCGATGGCCGCCAGCCGCGCCGCCTCGGCCTGGGGCGCGTCACCAGGAGCGGACATGTTCTTCCCCTGCCGTCTTCTTATGAGGCGAGGATCGGCTCGCCGAGTTAAATTTCCGTCTTTATCCGAACGGCGTTCGTCAAGTTCGCGGGCGGAAAACCTTCCGCAAGGTCAGTGGCTTGCCGGTGGCCTAGAGCAGCTTGATCTCGCGCAGCCGCTCCTTGAGGAACGCATCGGCGGTGATCGGCGCAAGGCCCCGGTCAGGATGTTCGGGCGTGATGCAGCTCGGCAGGGCGCCGATCTCGAAGTCCGGATTGAAGTGCAGGAAGAACGGCGTCGAATAGCGCGAGAAGCCGCGGCGTTCGGGCGCCGGGTTGACCACCCGGTGGGTGGTGGACGGCAGCACATGGTTCGTCAGCCGCTGCAGCATGTCGCCGACGTTGCAGACCAGCGAGCCGGCCGGCGGGTTGATCGGCAGCCACTGGCCGTCGCGGTCCAGCACTTCCAACCCCGCCTCTTCGGCGCCCAGCAGCAAGGTGATGACGTTGATGTCCTCATGCGCCCCGGCGCGGATATTGGGGCCGTCCGCCGGGATCGGCGGATAGTGCAGCAGGCGCAGGATCGAATTGCCGTTGTCCACCGTCGTATCGAAGAAGTGGCGTTCCAGCTTCAGATAGTCGGCGATGGCCTCCAGGACCTTGCGGCCCATGGCGTCCAGCGCGTTGAACAGCCAGGCGATCTCGGTGTGGAACTCCGGCACTTCAGTGGGCCAGACGTTGTCGGGCATGAACGCGCGGAACGGATGGCCGGCCGGCAGGTCCCGGCCCATGTGCCAGAACTCCTTCAGGTCGAAGTGCTGGGCGCCCTTGGCGGTTTCGATGCCGAAGGGGGTATAGCCGCGCTGGCCGCCGACCCCGATCGCATAGGCGCGCTTGACCTCGTCAGGCAGGGCGAAGAAGGCCTTGGCGGCCGCGGTCGCCGCCTCGATACGCGCCTGAGGCAGGGGGTGGTCGGAAATTACCGCGAAGCCATAGCGCGCGAACGACCCGCCAAGGTCCTGGGAGAACCCAGGGAAGTCGTTTTCAAAGCGCGTGAAAGAGACGGGCTTGATCGCTTGCATGGTCACGTTCGATCCTTCACCCGGCGACGCCGGGAACCTTGGCCGTAGCAGCGGCGTTCGCACCCGAGTTCCAACCTGGAGACGTCGATGCGTAGCTTAACCGCCTTTGCGGCTTGTATTCTGGGAGCAGGGGCGCTGACCGCCTGCACGACCGTGGACCCCTACACCGGACAACCGGTCCGCAACAACACCGGGACCGGCGCGATCGCCGGCGCGCTGGGCGGCGCGGCGCTCGGCTACCTGACCAACACCAACCGCAGCGAACAGGGACGCAAGAACGCCCTGATCGGCGCGGGCATTGGCGCCCTGGCCGGCGCCGGCGTCGGCAACTACATGGATCGTCAGCAAGCCGAGCTCCGTCGCGAGCTGGCCGGCAGCGGCGTGGAGGTCCAACGTCAGGGCGACAACATCGTCCTGCAGATGCCCAGCGACGTGACGTTCGGCTTCGACCGTTCGGATATTCAGCCGCAGTTCTACGGGGCCCTCGACGACGTCGCGCGCAGCCTCAACAAATACCCGCAGACCCTGGTCGACGTCGTCGGCCACGCGGACTCGACCGGCCGCGCCGACTACAATCAGAACCTCTCCGAGCGCCGGGCGCTCTCGGTCGCGGACTATCTCACCGGCCGCGGCGGCGTGCTGCGCGATCGCCTCTATGTCGAAGGCCGCGGCTCGAGCCAGCCCATCGCCTCCAACTCCACCGAGGAAGGCCGCGCGAAGAACCGCCGCGTGGAAATCATCGTCCGGCCCTACACCGGCTGATAGCGGGGCCCGCCTCGAGCGCCGGGGCGGGCCTGCCTCAGATCGCCACGATCTCGTCTTCGATCCTGCGGCGTTGCGCGCCGGTATCTTTTGACAGCACATACGCGCGAGGGGCCGGCGCCGGAATGGCGCGGGCGAGAGACAGGAGCGTCGATGGCGGCCGAGGTCGTGGGCATGAACCTTGGGCACGGGGTGGCCCTGCTGGCCGCCGGCGTCGTCGCCGTGCCGCTGTTCCGCAAACTCGGCCTGGGCTCCGTGCTCGGCTATCTAGCCGCTGGCCTCGTTATCGGCCCGTTCGGCCTGCGGGTGTTCACCGACGCCCAGGCGATCCTGCATGTCGCCGAACTCGGGGTGGTGCTCTTCCTGTTCATCATCGGGCTGGAGATGCGGCCTGCAAAGCTCTGGAGCCTGCGCAAGGAGATCTTCGGCCTGGGCGCGAGTCAGGTGCTGGTCTGCTGCGCGCTGCTGTCGGGCGTCGCCATGCTCGCCGGTCTGCCGCCGGCGGCCGCGGTGATCGGGGCCAGCGGCTTCGTGCTGTCCTCGACCGCGGTCATCATGAAGATGCTCGACGAGCGGGGCGAGACCTCGACCGAGGCGGGCCAGCGCGCGGTATCGATCCTGCTGCTCGAAGACCTGGCGGTGGTGCCGCTCCTGGCCCTGGTCGCCGTGCTCGCCTCGCTGAACGGAGAGATCGTCCAGGGCGCCCGGCCGGCTTGGTTGGCGCTCCTCATCGGCGCAGGCTGCATCGCCGCGGCCGTCGCCGCCGGCCGCTGGCTGCTCAATCCGTTCTTCCAGATCCTGGCCCGCACCGGCGCGCGCGAGATCATGACCGCCGCGGCGCTGCTGGTGGTGCTGGGCTCGGCCCTCTTCATGCAGTGGGGCGGCCTCTCCATGGCCATGGGGGCGTTCCTTGCGGGCGTGATGCTGTCGGAATCGGTGTTCCGTCACCAGCTTGAGGCGGACATCGAACCTTTCCGCGGGATCCTGCTGGGCCTGTTCTTCCTCAGTGTCGGCATGTCGCTCGACCTGTCGGTCGTGTTCGCCGAGTGGGGCCTGATCCTGGCGGGCGTCGTCGCCTTCATGGTGGTCAAGGCCCTCGGCATCTATGGCGTGGCGCGGCTGTTCGGAGCCGACAACCGCGAGGCGGTGCAGCGGGCCGCGTTGTTCGCTCAGGGCGGGGAGTTCGCCTTCGTCCTCTATGGCGCGGCGGTCGCGGCCGGCGTCGTCGATGGGCGGACCAGCGCCGCCCTGACGGCGGTGGTCATCCTCTCGATGGCCCTGACGCCCCTGGTCGTCATACTGCTGAACCGCGTGATGCCGCCGCCGAAGGCCTCGCTCGACGGCGTCGAGGTCGCAGCCAATCTCGAAGGCCGCGTGCTGATGATCGGCTTCGGCCGCTTCGCCCAGGTGGTCAGCCAGCCGCTGCTGGCCCGCGGCATGGAGGTCTCCCTCATCGAGAACGACGTGGACATGATCCGCGCCGCCGGGACCTTCGGGTTCAAGGTCTATTACGGCGACGGCGCCCGCCTGGACGTGCTGCACGCCTCCGGCGCCGGCGCCGCAGAGGCGATCCTGGTCTGCGTCGACAAGCCCGAGGTCGCCGACCGGATCGTCGAGCTGGTGAAGTCCGAGTTCCCGTTAGCCAAGATCTTCGCCCGCGCCTTCGACCGTGGTCACAGCCTTCGCCTGGTGAAGGCCGGCGTCGACTACCAGATCCGCGAGACCTTCGAGTCGGCTCTGGTGTTCGGAAAGAACGTCCTCATCGATCTTGGGGTGGACGAGGTCGAGGCCGCCGACATCATCCGCGACGTTCGCCGCCGCGACACCGAACGGTTCGAACTGCAGGTGGCTGGCGGTCTCGCCGAGGGGCGCTGGCTGATGCGCGGCAACATGCCGACGCCGACTCCGGAGCCGTTCTCGGTGCCGCGCCGCGGCGGCCAGGCCCTCAACGAAGAGGCGGCCGACGTGATCAGCAAAGGGCCGAAGGAGCCGGTCGGCTAGAAGTTTCATCATCTGATGAACTTTTTCGCGGGGCCCGGTTCTCAAGCCCCCGTTCGCAGCTTAAAGGGCTTTCATGGCTGGAAAGACGCGCAACGACGCCGCTGAGGCCCTCGCCGGGCTTCTCTTCGACGGCATGACCATCATGGCCGGGGGCTTTGGCCTCTGCGGCATCCCCGAGAACCTCATCGGCGCCATTCGGGAGTCGGGGGTGAAAAACCTGACCGTCGTCTCGAACAATTGCGGCGTCGACGGCTTCGGCCTCGGCCTCCTGCTCGAGGCGGGTCAGATCAGGAAGATGATCTCGTCCTATGTGGGCGAGAACAAGCTGTTCGAGCAGCTCTACCTGTCCGGCGCGCTTGAACTGGAGTTCAATCCCCAGGGCACCCTGGCCGAGCGCATCCGCGCCGGCGGCGCCGGCATCCCCGCCTTCTTCACCAAGACCGGGGTCGGCACCCTGGTCGCGGAAGGCAAGGAAGTCCGCGAGTTCGACGGCGAGCTCTACGTCATGGAGCGTGGCCTCACGGCGGACTTGGCCATCGTCAAGGCGCAGGTCGGCGACGCCGAGGGCAACCTCGTCTATCGAAAGACCGCCCGTAACTTCAATCCGATGATGGCCACCGCCGGCAAGGTCACGGTCGTCGAGGTCGAGGAACTGGTGGCAGTCGGCTCCATCGACAAGGACCACATTCACACCCCCGGGATTTACGTCGACCGGATCGTGAAGGGCGCGGTCTACGAAAAGCGCATCGAGCGCGTGACCACTCGTTCCCGCGAAGAGAAGGCGAGCGCTTAAGATGGCCTGGACCCGTGACGAAATGGCCGCCCGCGCCGCTGCGGAACTGCACGACGGCTTCTATGTGAACCTCGGCATCGGCATCCCGACCCTGGTCGCCAACTATATCCCTGAGGGGATGCACGTGACCCTGCAGTCCGAGAACGGCATGCTGGGCATGGGCCCGTTCCCCTACGAGGGTGAGGAGGACGCCGACCTCATCAACGCCGGCAAGCAGACCATCACCGAACTGCCGTCGTCGTCCTATTTCAGCTCGGCCGACAGCTTCGCCATGATCCGGGGCGGCCATATTGACCTCTCGATCCTGGGCGCCATGCAGGTGGCCGCCAATGGCGACCTCGCCAACTGGATGGTCCCGGGCAAGATGGTGA
>JAEXKM010000228.1 GCA_023445705.1 Pseudomonadota bacterium | reverse complement strand
GTGCTGGCCGGGCGCTTCCGGCCCGACGACGCCGACGACGAGCTGGACATCCGGGTGCGCTTCCCGCCGGAGAACCGCAATGTCGCGGCCTTCGACACCCTGAAGGTCCCGACCCAGTTCGGGCCGGTGCCCGCCAGCTATTTCATCAAGCTGGCCCCTGCCCAGCAGGTGACCACGATCCAGCGCCGGGACGGACAGCGCCTGGTGGTGATCCAGGCCAACACCATCGAAGGCGTGGCGACGAACGCCAAGATCGCCGAGCTGCGGCCCTGGCTGGAAAAGGCGCCGATCCCCCCGTCCGTCCGCTGGAAGTTCACCGGCGCCGACGAGGAAGGCCAGGAGGCGGCGCAGTTCTTCATGGGCGCGATGGCCGCCTCGCTGTTCCTGATGTCGCTGATCCTGCTCTGGCAGTTCAACTCCTACTACGGGGTGCTGGTGACCCTGTCGGCGGTGGCGCTCTCCACTGTTGGGGTGCTGCTGGGCGTGGTGGTGAACATCGCCCACACCTTCGACTATCTGTCGGTGCTGATGCTGGGGACCGGCGTCGTGGCCCTGGCCGGGGTCGTGGTCGGGCACAACATCGTTCTGGTCGACACGTTCTATCAGCTGAGGCGGTCAGGTTATCCGGCCGCCGAGGCGGCGGTGCGATCGGCCACCCAGCGCTTCCGGCCGGTGATGCTGACCACCCTGGTGACGGTCGTCGGCCTGCTGCCGCTGATGTTCCAGCTCCACCCGAACTTCCATGGCATGCACATGGAGTACAAGGCGCCTGGATCGGAGTGGTGGGTCCAGCTCTCGGCCGCGGTGGTCTGGGGCCTGTCGTTCTCGACCCTGCTGACCCTGATCCTGACGCCCGTCCTGCTGGCGGCGCCGGAAGTGATGTCCGCGCGGTTCCAGCGGCTGTGGGGATGGACGGGCGGACGATGGCTTCCAAAGCCTCGCAAAGCGCAAGAGGCGAACCTGGGCGAGGACGTGCCAAAGGCGGCGGAGTAAGCCTCGCCCGCAGCGAGGCCCCCTCACCCGGCTTCGCCGGGAGCTCCCCCAGCGGGGGAGCATCTTGGGCGCTAGCCTGCCCTCGTCTGGCGACGCCAGAGGGCGGCGTATTCGCCGCCTTTTTCCAGCAACTCGTCGTGGCGGCCCTGTTCGACGATGCGGCCGCGACGAAGGACCAGGATCAGGTCGGCGTCGACGATGGTCGATAGGCGGTGGGCGATGACCAGGGTCGTGCGGCCCGCGCGGACCTTGCGCAGGGTTTCCTGGATCGCTGCCTCGGTCGGCCCGTCGAGGGCGCTGGTGGCCTCGTCCAGGACCAGGACGCGGGGGTCGGCCAGCAAGGCGCGTGCGATGCCGACCCGCTGACGCTCGCCACCGGACAGTTTCAGGCCGCGCTCGCCCACCAGGGTCGCCATGCCGTTGGGCAGGCCCTCGATGAAAGCGCCAAGCTCAGCGGCCTCGGCCGCGGCGTGGATTTCCTGGGCGGTGGCGCCGGGTCGGGCGAAGGCGATGTTGGCGGCGATGGTGTCGTTGAAGAGCGCCACGTCCTGGGGCACCAGGGCGATGGCCCGGCGCAATGCGGCCTGCTTCACCCGACGCAGGTCCACCCCGTCGATGGTGATAGCGCCGCTCTGCGGGTCGATGAGGCGCAAGGCCAAGCGTACGGCCGTGGTCTTCCCGGCCCCCGAAGGTCCGACCAGGGCGACCGTCTCCCCCGGCGCGGCCCGGAAGCTGACGTCCAACAGCCCGGTCGAGCGAGCGTCGTGGCGGTATTCCACGTCCTTGAAGACGATCTCGGCGCCGTGGCCGGTGGCCGGCGGCAGATCCTGGGCGTCCGGGGCGTCGACGATGTCCGGCTTCACCGCCCGCAACTGGACCATCTGCTCCATGTCGATGAAGGCTTGGCGGATTTCCCGATAGTTGAAGCCCAGCATGTTGAGCGGGCCGTAGATGCCGATCAGCAGGAGGATCGCCATGGTCACGTCGCCGATGCGCATGCGCCCCTGAAGGACCTCATAGCCCGCCATGACGGTCATCAGGGCCAGGCCAAGGTTCAGGACCAGGGCCTGGACCGCGTTGAGCATGGCCAGGGAGGCGTTGGCGCGCACCCCGGCGCGGACATAGTCCGCCATGGCGCCTTCGTAGCGCTCGACCGTCCGCTCCTCGGACCCGAAGGTCTTGACCGTCTCGTAGTTCAGCAGCGCGTCCACCGAGAGGCCCGCCGAGCGGCTGTCGGCCTCGTTCAGTTCCCGCCGGTGCGACAGCCGCCAGTCGGTGATCTTGAAGGTCAGGACCGCGTAGAGGACGATGGTGACGAAGGCGGTGGCGGCGAACCGCCAGTCCAGGCGCACGATCATCACGCCTATGGCCAGGACGAGCTCCACGGCGGTGGGGCCGAGGTTGAACACCACGCTGCGCATCAGGAAGTCGGTGGAGCGCGCGCCGCGATCGATGACCCGCGCCAGTGAGCCCGTCTGCTTGCCCTGGTGGTAGTCCAGGCCCAGCGCCAGGGCGTGGGCGAAGGTCTCGGTCGCCGCCTTGGCCATGGTCGACTGCGCCACCACGGTGAAGATCATGTCGCGGAGGTTGGGCGCGAAGGCGGCCACCAGCCGCAACAGCGCGAAGGAAACCGCCAGTAGCAGGAAGTCGACGCCCAGGGATGCGACCTGGCCAGCGCCGGGGGCCAGGCGGTTGATGGCGTCGCCGAGCGCCACCGGCGCGGCCACGCCCGCCAGCTTGCCGATCAGGACCAGGGCCAGGGCCGCGGCGACCCGCCAGCGCAGGCCAGGCGCACCCGACCGCATGACGAGCCCGGCCAGGTCGGCCATGGAGCGCCAGAAATCGAACTTCACGCTGGCCGGCGCGATGGCGCCGGGAACGGCGAGACGGCGGGCGGCGATGCCAGGGGTCAAGGGCCGCCGCCTACTTCAACAGGATGGTCGACTGGGCGCCGCCGCCGGGCGTCATCCAGTCCACGCGCAAGCCAGCCGCCACGCTGGAAGCCCGGAACGGCCCCTCCGAAAGGGCGGGCGCAGGCGAAGCATCGACCATCACCGGATTCTCCGTGGCGTCGCCGAAGACGTCGATCTGGTGCGGCCCCGGCGTCAGGGGCTGCTGAGTCAGGGCCAGGGCGTAGCGGCCGTCCTGAGCAGCCCGGCCCTCGCCGAACTTTCGGCCATCGATATGGATGCTGAGCGCTGCGCCCGCCGGCGCGCGCCCGGAAACCACCGCCCCGCCCTCACGGTCGAAATCCACCGCATCGACGCCGCTGGCGCCCGCACCCTGGCGAAGCGCGCCAGCCCCGGCGCGCAGGAGCACCGGTTCGCCGGTCGGCGTGATCAGCACATAGCCTTCGCCCTGGACCGTTCGGTTCTCGATCGTCGCCGAGAGGCCGTAGATGCGCGCCTGGGCGCTGGACGGCAGTTGGAGGCTCCAGACACCCTTGC
>JAEXKM010000068.1 GCA_023445705.1 Pseudomonadota bacterium | reverse complement strand
CCTCCGTCTCGCCTTCGGCGATCCACCTCCCCCAAGGGGGGAGGATCTGGGGGGAATGGGCGCCGAATGGCTGACTGAGGGGGCTCCCGTTAGGGGGCTCTTTGTGCTGAGGAGACTGCATGGCTGTCGAAATCCGTTCCGCTACGCCGGCGGACGCCGGGATCATCTATGGCTTCATCCGGGCGCTGGCGGAGTACGAGAAGCTGCTGGACGAGGTGGACGCCACCGAGGGGGACGTGGCCGAGGCTCTGTTCGGGGAGAACCCGCGGGCGTTCTGCGACATCGCCGAGGACGACGGCCGGCCGGTGGGGTTCGCCCTGTGGTTCTACAACTACTCGACCTTCCGGGGGCGGCACGGGATCTACCTGGAGGACCTGTTCGTGGTCCCCGAGGCGCGCGGGCTGGGCGCGGGCAAGGCCTTGCTGCGGCGGCTGGCGCAGCGTTGCGAGGAGGAAGGGCTGGCCCGGCTGGAATGGTCGGTGCTGGACTGGAACGCGTCGTCGATCGCCTTCTACGACTCGCTGGGGGCGAGCGCGCAGAGCGAATGGATCGTCCGTAGGCTGACGGGCGAGCCGCTGGCGGCCCTGGCGAGGGGCTAGGCCAGCTTCGCCTTCTTGAGCGTCTGGTAGGCCTTGATCACGCGCTGGAGCTTGTGCTCGGCCGAGCGGTCGCCGCCGTTGGAGTCGGGGTGGGTGCGCTTGACCAGTTCGATATAGCGGGCGCGGATGGCCGGGCCCTCGGCGTCCTCGTCGAGGTCGAGGTCAGCCAGGGCGTTGCGCTCGAGCTTGCCGAGGCGACGGGCGTTGACGGGTTCTGGACGGGCCTGGGGCTTGGACCCGGCGCCGAACAGGCTGAAGGGGTCGGCGAAGCCCTCGCCCTTGCCGAAGTTGTGGGCGGCGGAGGCTGACTCGCGCGAGAACTTGCTGGCCTTGAACTGCCAGGTCGGACGGTCGCCCACGGCGCTCTCGGCCTGGCGCTTGCGGATCTCGCCCTCGCTCATGCCGGCGAAGAAGTCCCACTGCTTGTTGTACTCGGCCGCGTGCGGTTGGCAGAACCAGTAGTGCTCGTTGAGCATGTCGCGGGACTTGGGCGCGCGCGCCGTCGCCGCCACCCGGCAGCCCGGGTGGTCGCAAGCCCGCTCGCCGGGCTTCAGCGCATAAACGTCCTCCTCCGGCTTCGCCTCCTCCTTGCCGGGAGGACGCACGCGGATATCGACGAACTTAGGCTTGTATTGAAACGCGCCGGCCATGGGCCAAGTATGAGGCTCCCAGAGTCCCTTTCAAGAATTGAACATCGATCCGATGGGCGCCATATTTGAGGCTATCCACCACAAACTCACTGAGGCGTTTTCGCCCACCCGACTGGAGATCGCCGACGACTCCGACCGGCATGCCGGTCACGCAGGCGCGACACCGGGCGGCGAAAGCCATTTCAACGTGCTGATCGAGGCGGCGGCCTTCGCCGGAGCCTCGAAGGTGGTGCGCCAGCGGCTGGTCTACAAGGCTCTGGCGGATGAACTTGCAGGGCCGGTGCACGCTTTGTCGGTGAAGGCGCTGGCGCCCGGCGAGACGGACTAGAACGACAAGTCGGGTGATTCGTGTCGCCCGGCGGTCCGAACGAAAAGCGTGTGAGCGCTCACACCTGGGGAGGTGGGTTTTGAGGACGACGATCACTGTCAACGGGCAGGCGCGGACGCTGGACGTCGACACGCGCACGACCCTGCTGGACGCCCTGCGCGAGCATCTGGGCCTGACCGGCTCTAAGAAGGGCTGCGACCACGGTCAGTGCGGCGCCTGCACAGTGCTGGTGAACGGGGTGCGGGTGAATTCCTGCCTCTCGATCCTGGCCATGCACGACGGCGACCAGGTGACGACGATCGAGGGACTGGGCACGCCCGACGCCCTGCATCCCGTCCAGGCGGCGTTCCTTGAGCATGACGCCTTCCAGTGCGGCTATTGCACGCCGGGCCAGATCTGCTCGACGGTCGGCATGCTGCAGGAGGCGGCGGACGGCTGGCCCAGCAAGGAAACCGCCGACCTGGCCGGACAGGTGGCCCTGACCGACGCCGAAATCCGCGAGCGGATGAGCGGCAACATCTGCCGCTGCTCGGCCTATCCCCAGATCCTGGCGGCGATCCGCGACCTGGCCGGAGAGGTGGCATGAAGCCTTTCACCTACGAGCGCGCCAGCGACGCCCTGTCGGCGGTGAAGGCGGTGGCCGAGAACCCCGGCGCCAAGTTCCTGGCCGGCGGCACCAACCTGCTGGACCTGATGAAGCTGGAGATCGAACGTCCGACCCATCTGGTCGACGTCGGGCGGCTGCCCTTCGCGGGGATCGAGGAGACCGCCGACGGTTCTTTGCGGATCGGCGGGGCGATGACCAACAGCAAGCTGGCCACCCATCCGAAGGTGCGCGAGCGCTACCCGCTGCTGACGCGGGCGATCCTGTCGGGGGCCTCGGGCCAGCTGCGCAACAAGGCGACGACGGCGGGCAACCTGCTGCAGCGGACCCGTTGCGACTACTTCTACGACACCACCAAGCCCTGCAATAAGCGCGAGCCCGGATCGGGCTGCAGCGCCCTGGGCGGGCCGCATCACTACGGAGCGATCTTCGGGGCCAGCGAGGCCTGCATCGCGACCCACACCTCGGACATGGCGGTGGCGCTGACGGCGCTGGACGCCAGCGTCGAGACCCTGACGCCGCAGGGCGAGAGCCGCAGCCTGAAGGTGCGGGACCTGCATCGCCTGCCCGGCGACACGCCGCAGATCGAGAC
>JAEXKM010000184.1 GCA_023445705.1 Pseudomonadota bacterium | reverse complement strand
CACCAGCAGGGGGGAAACCAGTGAGATCGCATAGCTGCGGGGATCGCCCGGCAGCAGTTCGCCGCGGGCCTGGGCGGCGGCGATCGCGCCGGTCATGGCGGCGAGGGCGGGGGCCACCAGGGTGTCGTGCCAGGCCCGCGCGAGCTCCGGAAAGTTGCGGGACTCGCCGATGACGACCTTGATGATCCCCCCGATCGGCTGCCGTTCGAGGAGGTGCGACACCGTCGCTGCGAAGATTTTCAGCAGCTCAGGGAAGGGCGTTTGGCCATCGGCCGCCACATTTTTGACCGTTTGAAGGTTGGGCGCGAGGCTCTGCTCGACGACGGCGCGGAAGATGTCTTCCTTGGTCGCGAAATAGAGGTAGATCGCCCCCTTGGAGACGCCCGCCCGGGCGGCGATGTCTTCCAGTCGCGCAGCGGCAAAGCCTTTTTCGACAAAGACTTCCAGCGCCGCGGCGATGATTTCGTCGGGCCGCTCCGCCTTGCGCCGTCGGAACTTCGGTGCGCCGGCCGGAAGCATCTCGCGCCTCCATAATTACTGACCAGTCGGTTATTAATTGGAGTATCGCCGTTTTTCAAGCCGCGTCGTTCCGGCCACGCTTGAAAATGCGGAATTTTTACGGCGCCGCTGGGGCGGCCGGTGCGGCGCATAGCCGCCGCAACCATCAGCCGGGAGCCTCGTTGGAGCGGTTACCTGCCCGCAGCTAAGCGGGAAAACCCGTTGGAAACCCAGGGTTTTGAAACGTCCAGGTTCAACAAAGAGGCGACGGGAGAGGTCGTAAGAAATGATCGGTACGAAGACTCGCGGGGTGGTGTTGAGCGCTCTGGCTTTGGGGGCTCTGGGCCTCGGGGGCTGCGCCACCAAGAAGTACGTCAACGAGCAGGTCGGCATCGTCGACAGCAAGGTTGCCAACCACGAAACCCGCATCGGTGAACTGGACACCACGTCGCGCGAGGCGCTTGAGCGCGCCACCGCCGCCGGCAAGCTGGCCGAGGGCAAGTTCCTTTATTCGGTGGTGCTGTCGGACGACGCGCTGAAGTTCCCGCTGAACAAGGCGACCCTTTCGCCGGAGGCCGAAGAGCGCCTGAACGCCTTCGCCGAGCGCCTGAAGGGTGAGAACAAGAACGTCTACGTCGAGGTGCAGGGCCACACCGACGCCACAGGCACGCCGGACGGCAACATGCGCCTGGGCGCCGAGCGGGCCGAGACCGTTCGTCGCTACCTCAACAAGCATGGCGTCGCGCTGAACCGCATGGCGACCATCTCGTACGGCGAAGACGAGCCGGTGGCCCCGAACGACACGCGCGAAGGCCGTACGGCCAACCGCCGCGTCGTGCTGGTGGTGCTGTCCTAAGGACTGGCGCGGGAAGCTCCGGAAGGGGCTTCCCGTCCTTGCTCAACGAACGTGGTTCGGAGCGGTTGCGCTTAGGGGAACGTCGGCGAAACAAACCATGTCCGAATCAGTGACTCGGGCCGATTCAGTGTTTGTTCTCTACAAGCTATTGTATCTGATCGACTTTGCACCACAATTCAATTTCGGGTCCCGAAAGGGTGGTCGACTCTAAAACCGAGCGGCATGGGCATCGTAGCCTTGACGCCGGACAGGGCTTTCGACTATATCGCCCGCTCCTCGCGCGGGTCCGCCCGCCGCACATCTCTTTTCTCGCGTAGGTCATAAAACCATGTCGCGTCGTTGCGAACTTACCGGTGTCGGTCCCATGGTCGGCCACAACGTCAGCCACTCGAACATCAAGACGAAGCGTCGCTTCCTTCCGGCCCTGTCGCCGGCGACCCTGCAGTCGGAAGCGCTCGGCCAGTCTTTCAAGCTGCGCGTCTCGAACGCCGCGCTGCGGACCCTGGACTTCAAGGGCGGCCTCGACGTGTTCCTGGTCGGCGCCCGCGACGAGCAGCTCTCGGCTCGCGCACTGAAGATCAAGCGCCAACTCAAGGCGAAGCTGGCGACCCAAGCGGCCGCCTAAGCAGCTCGATCTGATCGATTTGGAAAAGGCCGTCCTTCGGGGCGGCCTTTTTCGTTTCGGCAGGTTTCCTTCGGCGAACCTGCCCGATGGGCGGTTTTCGCGCCGATAACCTGCCGATAGTGGGCTAATCGACAGGTTTCCTGCCGAAGGCGGCAGCAAGGCGCCGGTTTGCTGTGATTCAGATGCTCTCGGGAGGGAGGATCTAGGCCTGCGGCGTCCAGTCGAAGGCCAGCAGCAAGGTGCGCTGGCTGGATTGGAAGTTGTCGTCTGAGAGCAGGTAGAATCGGGTCGCGCCGTTCGGACCGGGGACGGCGGCGAGAGCCTCGAAATTGTCGACCGTGTAGGGGCGGGCCAGATCGAGGCGGCCGACCTCGCGATCGCCGTCGCGGATGGTCAGGGTGATCCGGCTGCCGCGCAGCGGGTCCCAGGCGCGCAGCAGCCAGGCCGTGCGATTCTCCGACAGGCGGGCGAGGGCCACGAGGCCGAACTCCGGCGGCTTGGGCACGGCGCCGGCTGGCGTGCACCCGCCCGACAGGCGGCACGTCCAGACCTGGCCGCTTTCCTCGCCGCCGGTGACGTAGGCGTCCGCACCGGCGAAGGGATCGGGGCCGAGGGCCTCCATGCCGCCATTGGCCGGGAAGTTCGCATCCGGCGAGGGGACGGGGTGCGGCGGGCCGCCGGCCGCCGGGTAGAGCCAGATGCGGTGGCGCTGCTCGAAGGAGACGAGGAGGTCGCCATTCCCCATTAGGGCGAGCCCCTCGGAATCAGCCTCCAGCTTGCCGGGCAGGGGCTTGCCGTCCTCGCCCAGGAGCGCGGTGATACGCGCGTCGGCGAGGCCCACCAGGCGGCCGCCGGCGTCGAGGACGAGACGGGCCTTCAGAAGGTCGCCCTCGTCGCTGACCGCGGTCAGGCGGTCGCCGTCCCGCACGGCCATGTCCGATAGCCCATGGAGGCGCGCGGTGGCCGTCGAGGACAGGACGAGCCCCCCGGCGTAGCGGAAGTCGCCGATGTGGTCCTGCGCGGGGGCGGCGGGATTGAGCGGTACGGGCGCCGCGGTGACGTCGATGGCTGGGCCGGCCGCGACCGGCGCGGGCGGCAGGGCCGGCGGCTCCTGGGCGCAGGCGGCGAGGGCCAGGGCGGCGAGGAGGGGGACAAGCCGTGCGTGCATTCAGGTGTCATCCCGGCTGAAGCGAAGCGGAAGGCCGGGACCCATTAGCGCCGCGCCTCCCGATCCTGGCGGAGGGCGTACCGGCGCGATCTGGTGGTCATGGGTCCCGGTCTTCGGCCTGCGGCCGAAACCGGGATGACACACCGTGATCACGCCACGGCTCTCCGGACTTCCTTGAAGGTCGAGCGGCGGGTGGGACCGCCTTGGGGGCCTTGAGTGCTGGGCGGCGGCTGCAGGAGCCCCGCGGTGCGGCGGGTGACCTTGCGCACGTCCTCGTCGAAGAGCTCGGCGAGCTGGTCGACGATGACGCCGGCCAGTTGCTCGACGTCGACGATGGTGACCGCGCGGCGATAGTAGCGGGTCACGTCGTGGCCGATGCCGATGGCGATGAGCTGGACGGGGCTCTTGCCCTCGATCTCGGCGATCACCTCGCGCAGGTGGCGTTCGAGGTAGTGGCCGGAGTTCACCGAGAGGGTCGAGTCGTCCACCGGCGCGCCGTCGGAGATGACCATCAGGATCCGGCGGGCTTCCGGGCGGCCGATCAGGCGCTGGTGCGCCCAGATCAGGGCCTCGCCGTCGATGTTCTCCTTCAGCAGGCCCTCGCGCATCATCAGGCCGAGGTTGCGTCGCGCCCGGCGCCAGGGGGCGTCGGCGGCCTTGTAGATGATGTGGCGCAGGTCGTTCAGGCGGCCCGGCTGGGCCGGCTTGCCGGCCTTCAGCCAGTCCTCGCGGGACGAGCCGCCCTTCCAGGCGCGGGTGGTGAAGCCGAGGATCTCGGTCTTGACGCCGCAACGCTCGAGGGTGCGGGCCAGGATATCGGCGCAGACCGCGGCGACCATGATCGGACGCCCGCGCATCGAGCCGGAATTGTCGATCAGGATGGTCACCACCGTGTCGCGGAACTCGGTGTCTTCCTCTTCCTTGAAGGCGAGGGAGGCGGTGGGGTCGGTGATCACCCGCGTGAGGCGTGCGACATCGAGGAGGCCTTCCTCGAGGTCAAAGGTCCAGGAGCGGTTCTGCTGGGCCATCAGCTTGCGCTGGAGCTTGTTGGCCAGGCGCGAGACGACGCTGGAGAGGCTGGCGAGCTGCTGGTCGAGATAGGCGCGCAGGCGGCCGAGCTCTTCCGGATCGCACAGCTCCTCGGCGGCGACGACCTCGTCATGGGCGGTGGTGAAGACCTTGTAGGTCGCCACCTTGGCGTCGCCCTTGAGGTCGGGACGGGCCGGCTGCTCGCCCTCGCCCATTTCGGGAGGTTCGTCGGTGTCTTCGGCGTTGGGATCGTCCTCCGCCTGCATCATCTGGCTGTCGGCGTCCTCGCTCTCGCGATGGGTCGCCTCGTTCTCGTCCATGGCGGTCTGCTGGGGGGAGGCGCCTTCGCCTTCGCCCTCGTCGCCGTCGTCCTGGCTCTCGGCCTCGCCGTCCTCGCTGTCGCCTTCCTCGTCGTCGGCCTGGTCGGGCGCGTCGGAGAGGTCATCGCCCATCGAGAGGTCGCGCAGAATGGTCCGGGCGATCTTGGCGAAGGCCTTCTGGTCGTCGGCGGCGTCGGCCAGCCGGTCGAGATCGGCGCCGGCCTTGGCCTCGACCTCGGCGCGGAAGAGGTCGACCAGGGGCTTGGCCATGGCGGGCGGCGGCTCGCCGGTCATGCGCTCGCGCGCCAGCAGCGCCACGATGTCGGCCATCGGCGGGTTGGCCAGGGCTTCGAGCTGGTTGAGCGGCTTCTTGGCCCAGGCGTGTTCGTGAACGGCGCGCAGGTTGTCCTTCACGCCGCCAAGGGCGTTGGCGCCGATCGCCTCAATGCGGGCCTGCTCCAGGGCGTCGTAGACCGGAGCGCCCAGGGCCGAGGCCGGGCGGCCCCTGGCGTGGGCGGCGGTGTCGTGGTGGGCCAGGCGCAGGGCCATCTGGTCGGCCAGGCCGCGAATGCGGGCGGCTTCGGCCGGATTGAGGTCGCGCGGCGGGTGCGGGAGCACGGCGCGATTGCCGGAAAGCACGGGGCCTTCGCCCGAATAGACGATCTCGAGATCGGGCTTTTCAGCCAGGGAGCGCGCGGCGTGGGCCAGGGCGCGCTTGAAGGGCTCAACGGGGCTTTCCGGGTTCTTGGCCATGGCCTGACATTTAGAACGATGGTCGTCGGCGCCCAAGTGGGAAAGCGCCTTGAGAGCGCGGAAGGCGAGGTGTCGTCGCGCGGATGGGTAGGACCGCCTTGCGGCGGCCCCCTCCGTCGCGCTGCGCGCGCCACCTCCCCCAGCGGGGAGGATATTGTTCGGAGTAGGTGCTCCCCTGTTGGGGGAGCTGTCGGCGAAGCCGACTGAGGCGAGGTCGCGATCTTCGGTAGGATATTTTGCGACGGTTTGTCGGCGCGGGGGTTGGTGGTGCGTCCTGGGAGCAAACCCCAAGGAGGAAGATCGATGCGTGTGATGGTTTTTGTGAAGGCCACGACCGACAGCGAGGCCGGGCTGATGCCCTCGACCGAACTGATCGAGGCCATGGGACGGTTCAACGAGCAGCTGGTCGAGGCCGGGATCATGAAGGGCGGCGACGGGCTGAAGCCGTCGGCCGAAGGCAAGCGGGTGGCGTTCGACGGCGCCAAGCGCGCGGTCATCGACGGACCCTTCGCCGAGACCAAGGAGGTCGTGGCCGGCTACTGGCTGTGGGAGGTCAAGGACATGGACGAGGCCGTGGCCTGGGTGAAGCGCTGCCCCAATCCCATGCCCGGACCAAGCGAGATCGAGATCCGGCCGATCTACGAGATGGAGGACTTCGGGGAGGCCCTGACTCCGGAAGCGGCCGCCATCCACGACCGGGTCCAGCAGAAGCTCGAGTCGAACTAGGCCGCGGCGGGGAGCCGGAACTGGGCCATGGGGCCGACGTTGCCTCCCGCAAGGAGGACCGCCGATGCGTCCCGTTCCGGAGCCCCGCAAGGGAAGCCCCAGTCCCCAACTGTCGGAACCTGAGTTCCGGCGGCGCTACCTGGCCGCCTTCGCCGATCCGGCCTTCTCCCCGCTCCATGCCGAGCTGGATCGGATCGCGTCGGCGGCATGGGACGCCTATTCCAACCACCGCAAGGCGCCGCGGACGCTCAAGGCCGGGCCGGGCTATGCCGATCCGGACTACGACCTCGCCGTCGACTGGCTCGAGGCCAAGCGGGCCATCGAGGCGGCGCAGGGCCGCCATGACGACAAGAACGGCCCGTGTCGGGTGCTGTTGATCAGCGCCTCGTCACGCAGCGAACACACCTGCCCGGGGGAGGTGTCGAAGTCCTACCGTCTGGCGCAGATCGCGCGCGAGGAGCTGTCGGGCGAGGGTATGGAGGTGAGCTTCCTCGACCTGAGCCGGCTGACTTCGGAGTACGGGCGGGAGATCCACCCCTGCAAGGCGTGCTTCTCGACCGCGGCGGCGCTCTGCCACTGGCCGTGCTCCTGCTATCCGAACTACTCGCTGGGCCAGGTCCACGACTGGATGAACGAGATCTACCCGATGTGGGTGGAGGCGCACGGGGTGATGATCATCACTCCGGTCAACTGGTACCAGGTCACCTCGCCGCTGAAGCTGATGATGGACCGGATGGTCTGCGCCGACGGCGGCAATCCCGACCCGACCCTGACCCACGGCAAGGACGCCCGGAAGGCCAAGGAAGAGGAGCTGAAGGGATGGCCCTATCCCAAGCACCTCGAGGGGCGGGTGTTCTCGGTCATCGTCCACGGCGACGTGGAGGGAGCGGAGAACGTCCGCCGCAGCGTCTCGGACTGGCTGCGGTTCATGGACCTGGCGCCGGCGGGGATCAACGCCGAGCTCGACCGCTATATCGGCTACTGGGAGCCCTATGCGAC
>JAEXKM010000159.1 GCA_023445705.1 Pseudomonadota bacterium | reverse complement strand
TCATGATGGCCGGCCCGCCGCTCGATGCGAACGTGCAGTCCATGACCATCATGGCCACGAAAATGCCTTTCGTGGGCCGCGGCTAGGGGCGCTCCGACCGCGCCAACAGGTCGATCAGGTCCTGCTTCCAGAACTTGGCCCAGGTGTGGGTGCCGTGGCCGCGGGTCTCGGGCGTGGCCTGGATCAGCACGAAGCGTCCGTTTTTCAGACGTTTGGCCGCCGGCTCGGCGATGCCGAGATCGGGCGGATTGATCAGGTCGTCGGTCGAGTTGACCCAGGTCACCGGCATGGTGATCTGCTCCAGCCCCTTGGAGGGGTCGTAGTCCCGCGAGGCGTCTAGCTGATAGATCATATCGTTGGCGTCCCGCCGCGGTAGGTCGGCTTTGAGCCTGGCCTCGTAAAGGGCCTCGGCCGCATCACGGGTCGGCGCCTGGGCCTGCCAGGCCTGGGGCGCGGCGCCCATGACCAGCAGCAGATTCACCGCCCCGCGCAGGCCAAGCTCCGGCTGGGCCTGATAGTCGCCGTCCTTCCAAGCCGGATCGGCCTTGATGGTTTCAACCGCAGCCTTGCGCCAGAACCGGTTCATGCCGGCGATCTGCACCGGCAGGCAGGCCAGCGGCATCATCGCCTGCACGAAGTCCGGATGAGCTTCGCCCCAGACGAAGCCGTGCATGCAGCCCATCGAGGTGCCCATCAGCAGCCGCAACCGATCGACCTTCAGCCCCTCGACCAGCAACCGGTGCTGCGCCTCGACCATGTCGCCATAGCCATAGTGAGGGAACTTCGCCCGCAGGCCATCGCTGGGCTTGGAGGACTCGCCGTGCCCGATGCCGTCGGGGAGGATCACGTAATAGCGCCGGATATCCAGCGGTTGGCCTGGGCCGTAAAGCTCGTCGGCGAACTGCGGCGACAGGAACTGGGCTCCCGATCCGCCGGTCCCATGCAGCACCATGACGGCGTTGGTCACATGGCCTTTGGCGTCACGAACGGGACTGCCGAGCGTGCGGTAGTGCAGCTTCAGCGCCGGCAGGCTCTCCCCGGACGCGAACTTGAAGTCCTTGACCACGAAGTCGCCTTCGACGGCCGCGGCCTCATAAGGCGAGGCCGCCAAGGCCGCGCCCGAAATGGCGAGGCTGGCCGCCCCGAGCATGGCTGCGATCCAAGTTTTCATCACGTCCCTCGACTCGGTTTCGCCGCAGACTACCGAGCCTGGGCTATGGCGTCCCAAACCTTCACGGCCTGGACGGTCTCGGCCACGTCATGGACGCGCAGCGCCGCGACCCGGGCGGCTGCCCCGGCCAGGCCCGCCGCGAGCGAGCCGGCAAGACGCCCGTCGAGCGCCGCGCCTGCGGCCGGATCCAAGCTGGCGATGAATCGCTTGCGGCTCACCCCCAGCAGCACCGGGAATCCCAGCGCCACGACCTGGTCGAGATGGGCCAAGAGGGCGAGGTTATGTTCGACCCGCTTGCCAAAGCCGATACCCGGATCGAGCCAGATCTTCTCACGCGCGACACCCGCCGCCATCGCCAGGTCCGCACGGGCCTGCAGGAAGGCGCAGACCTCGGCGACCACGTCCTCGTAGTGAGGGTCGGCCTGCATGGTTCGCGGCTCGCCCCGCATGTGCATCAGCACCACCTCGCAGCCGAGCTCGGCGGCGACATGGGCCGCATCGCCGGAGAAGCCGAGCGCGGCGACGTCGTTCCAGATATCGGCGCCGGCGGCGATCGCCGCGCGCGCCACCTGCGGCTTCATGGTGTCGATGGAGATCGGAATGGCGCTCTGCCCCCTGATGGCGCGGATCAGCGGCACGGCGCGGGCGATCTCCTCCTCCGCCCCAACCGGATCGGAGCCAGGCCTGGTCGACTCCGCGCCGATGTCGAGGATGTCGGCGCCGTCGGCGATCAGCCGGCGGGCGTGTTCCAGCGCAGCGTCAGCCTCGAAATAGCGGCCGCCGTCGGAAAAGCTGTCGGGCGTGACATTGACGATCCCCATGACCTGCATGGCCGCGAGCCTCCGTTCCGACAGCAAAACGCCCTCCTGGCGGTTGGCCGGGAGGGCGTCAAGTTGGTTGGACTGGACCGTTAGGCGGCCGGTTCAGGTCGCGGCGAGATCGGCACCGCCACCGACGGGCCGGTCGGGCGGCGCGTATCGGCGTCATCACGGACCGGAGGCACCCCCTTCAGGGCGTTCACGATCTCTTCGCCACTCAGGGTCTCGTACTCGAGCAGAGCCTTGGCCAGGGTGTGCAGGTCGTCGATCTTCTCGGTCAGAATGCGGCGGGCCTCGTCGAAGCCGCCCTGGACCAGCTTCTTCACCTCAGCGTCGATGGTGTTGGCGGTCTCTTCCGAGATCGACTGCGTGCGCGACACCGAGTGACCCAGGAAGACTTCGTCCTGGTTCTCGCCATAGGACACGACGCCGAGCTTATCGGAGAAGCCCCACTTCGTGACCATGGCCCGGGCCAGCTTGGTCGCCTGGTCGATGTCGGACGAGGCGCCCGAGGTGATCTTGTCCTTGCCGAAGATCAGCTCCTCGGCCATGCGGCCGCCCATCAGGATGGCCAGGCGCGAGGTCATCTGCTCGTAGGACATCGAAAGCTGGTCGCGCTCCGGAAGCTGCATGACCATGCCCAGGGCGCGGCCGCGAGGAATGATCGTGGCCTTGTGCACCGGGTCGGTGGCCGGGACGTTCAGAGCGATCAGGGCGTGGCCGCCCTCGTGATAGGCGGTCAGGCGCTTTTCGTCCTCGGTCATGGCCATGGACTTGCGCTCGGCGCCCATCATGACCTTGTCCTTGGCGTCCTCGAAGTCGCGCTGGGTGACCATGCGGCGGTTCTTGCGAGCCGCCATCAGGGCCGCCTCGTTGACCAGGTTCGCCAGGTCGGCGCCGGAGAAGCCGGGCGTGCCGCGGGCGATGGTCTTGACTTCGACGTCGGCCGCCAGGGGCACGTTCTTCATGTGGACGCGCAGGATACGTTCGCGGCCGCCGATATCCGGGTTCGGCACCACGACCTGACGGTCGAAGCGGCCGGGACGCAGCAGAGCCGGGTCCAGGACGTCCGGACGGTTGGTCGAGGCGATGACGATGATGGCTTCCGACGGGTCGAAGCCGTCCATCTCGACCAGGAGCTGGTTGAGGGTCTGCTCGCGCTCGTCGTTGCCGCCGCCCAGGCCGGCGCCGCGATGGCGACCGACGGCGTCGATTTCGTCGATGAAGATGATGCAGGGGCTGTTCTTCTTGGCCTGCTCGAACATGTCGCGCACGCGGCTGGCGCCGACGCCCACGAACATTTCGACGAAGTCGGAGCCCGAGATGTAGAAGAACGGCACCCCGGCCTCGCCCGCGACGGCGCGGCCCAGCAGGGTCTTACCGGTCCCGGGAGGACCGACCATCAGGGCGCCCTTCGGGATCTTGCCGCCCAGGCGCTGGAACTTCTGCGGGTCCTTCAGGAAGTCGACGATCTCGAACAGCTCTTCCTTGGCTTCGTCGACGCCGGCGACGTCCTCGAAGGTGACGCGGTTCTTGTTCTCGGTCAGCATCTTGGCCTTGGACTTGCCAAAACCCATGGCGCCGCGGGCGCCGCCTTGCATCTGACGCATGAAGAAGATCCAGACCCCGATCAGGAGCAGGATGGGCAGGCTGTTCAGGAACAGGCCCAGCAGGCCGCCGCCGGCCGACTTCACATTGATGTCGGCGCCTTGCGACTCCAGCCGCTTGATCAGGTCGTCCTGATTGTTCGGGGTCAGAGCCGTGAACGACTTGCCGCTACGATCCTTCACCTCGATCGCAGCGCCGCGCAGCGTGGCTTCCTTCACCTCGCCCGCATTCACCTTGTTCAGGAGCTGCGAGTAAGAGACCTGGCCCGAAGCGCCAGCGGCCTGACTGCCGCCGGTCATCATGCTGTAGAGGCCGATCAGGACGACGACGATGACGCCCCAAATAGCGAGATTGCGCAGGTTCATGACGCGCCTTCGTGAAAAGAGTGTCTCAAAACCCACTGTACGTGGGTCTGGCCCTCAGGACTAGCAAGGCCCGTGCCGCGCGACCGAACATCGCGGTTCGGTGAACGCGCTACGCCAGACATGCCAAGGGCCGCGCGGTTTCCCGCGCGGCCCCCAGAATTCGGCGCAAAGCCTTAATATTTACCGGCTCGGCTTCTTCGGCGCGGCGATCAGGCCTTCGCGCTGAGCGCGCTTGCGAGCCAGCTTGCGGGCGCGACGGACGGCCTCGGCCTTCTGGCGAGCGCGCTTTTCGCTCGGCTTTTCATAATGGACGTGCCGCTTCATTTCGCGGAACGAGCCCTCACGCTGCATCTTCTTCTTCAGCGCCTTGAGGGCCTGATCGACGTTGTTGTCGCGGACGAAAATCTGAACCAGAGGTCTCTCTCCTGTCACCGTTCCCGCTCGGCCAACCTGTCAGGGGCGGCGGCGAACGGACAAATAGCTTGCACCCGCTGGCTCAAGGGCCTTCGGGTTTGAGGGCGGCGAAATAGCAGACGCCGCCTCCCATGTCCACGGCGGACAGGCGGAAAAACCGCGGCTAAGATGTCGCCATGGTCAATTCACACGACGATGCAGGCGACTGGGCGAGCGCCGCTGAGCGGCAGGTTTTGGACGCAGCCTTGCAGATAGCCGCCGTTCGCGGCTGGACGTGGCCGACGGTCAAGGCGGCCGGCGCGGCGGCCGGGCTGTCGGAGGCCGACGTCGAACTGCTGCTGCCGCACGGCCCGAAAGACCTCGCCGCCTTGTTTTCCAGGCGTCACGACGAGCAGGCGCTGGCCGCCCTGCCCGATCCGGCCACCCTGAAGATCCGCGAACGCATCCGCGCCGGGGTCGAGGCGCGCCTGGACGCCGCGACCCAGGACGAGGCCGCATTGCGACGTTGGGCAGGTTTCCTGGCCCTGCCGCTCAACCTGCCGCTGGCCCTGCGCCTGCTGTGGGACAGCGCCGATCGCCTGTGGCGCTGGGCCGGAGACACCGCCACCGACGAGAACCACTATTCGAAGCGCGCCATCCTCTCGGGGATCCTGGCCTCGGCCATGGCTATTCGCCTGTCGTCGGGCCGCGAAGCGGCCATGACCTTCGTCGACGCGCGCATCGAGAACGTCATGGCGTTTGAAAAATGGAAGGCCGGCCTCAAGCCCGCCGAGCTGATGCGGGACGTCGCCAGCGCCCTGGGGCGGATGCGCTACGGCTGAGCCGGGGGGTCGAGTTCGGCCCCGACCAGGTCGCAACCCTCCAGCCGGCAATCGGAGAGCTCAGCGCCCAGCAGGCGCACGCCAGCCGCATAGGCCCGCCGCAGGTCGGCGTGGCGCAGGTTGGCGCGGGTGAAATCCGTGGGAAGCGCCCTCCCCTGGCCGATCTGCAGAGGACCGAGCAAGGCGCCGCGCAGGTCGGCGCGGGTCAATTGCGCGTCGATCAAGCGGGCGCCCCGAAGGTCGGCCATGCGCAGATTGGCCCCGCGCAGATCGCAGCGCGAAAGATCGGCGCCCTGCAGTTCCACCCCTTCCAAGTCCAGCTCGAAGAAGATCGAACCCGGCGCGATCAAGCCGCTGAGCTTGCGGCGCTTGAGGGTCTCCAGCGGCCGGAAGTCCACGGCGGCGAGCTTGGCCGGCAGGCCCGCGCGCCCGCCGCTCTGGCAGAAGGCCTCGTGGGCGGCGAGCACATGAGCCAGCGGCCGGTCATCGACGAACACGGCCGGCGGCGCAGCCTTCAAGGCGTCCGAGAGATCGGCCCCCTCGACGGTGGCGAAGCTGAAATCGACCCGGATGAGCACCGCGCGGCGCAGCGAAGCGCCCGACAGGTCCGCACCGGCCACGTCGGCGTCGGTCAGATCCGCGCCGTCGAGCTTGGCCTTGATCAGGCGCGCGCCGCTGAGTTGCGCCCCTGAGAGATCCGCGTCGGTGAAGTCGGCCGCCAGGGCCGAGGCGCCGGTCATCTGAGCGCCGGAAAGGTCCGCGCCGACCAGCACGGCGAAGCTCAGCTCGCCCGGCCCGCCGGCGTGGTCGAGATAACGAAAGCCCTCGCTGCGGTCCTGTAGGGCGATGCGCCCCTCGCGCAGGTCGACGCCGGCGAGATTGGCTCCGGAAAGATTGGCGCCGCGCAGGGACGCGCCGCGAAGATCGGCGCGGGCAAGATCAGCCCGCCGCAGATCGGCGTCGCGCAGGTCTGCGCCGAAGAGCACCGCACCCGCGAGCTTGACGCCGGCCATCGAGGTCCCGGCCAACCGCGCGCCGGTCAGGTCCGCGTCGGTGAGGTCGACGCCGTCCAACCGGAAGTTCGAAAGATCCGCATAGGCCAGGACCGCCCGCCGCCCGCCCGTGCGATGGGCGAGATAGCGCCGATGCGCCTCCAGCGTTTGGCGCAGGGTCTGAGGCTCCAGAGGCCGAAAGAGGTTGGCGACTGCCGACATGCGCACCGGGGAAGACGACGAAGCCGCTACATTCCTCCAGTCGCGCTTAAGGAACGGTTGCGCAAAAGCGTCAAAAATGCGGCGCTTTCACGGCCAATGCTGAAGCTCTACAGCCAGCCCTTGCGCTTGAACCAAATAAAGGGGGCCACCCCGCTGATAACCATAAGCAGTAGAGCCCAGGGATAGCCAAAAGCCCAATCCAGTTCGGGGATTATATGGAAATTCATCCCGTAGATCGAGGCCACAAGCGTAGGCGGGAGGAAGACTACAGCCACCACAGAGAAGAACTTGATAATGCTGTTCTGCTCGATGTTGATTAAGCCTAACGCCGCATCGAGAAGAAACGAAATGTGGCCGGAGGTGAAACTGGCGTGCTCGGTCAGGGCCTGGATGTCGTGTTGCACCGAGGTCAAGTGACTACGCCTGGCGTCATCCTTGTGAAACTCTGGGGCCAAGGCGCTGAAGCTGGCGAGCCGGCCGAGCGACACCAGGCTCTTGCGCACCATGGAGGTGATCGACTGGGCGCGTGACAGGTCGGTGAGCAATGGTCCGAAGGCGGTGCTGGGCGGCCGATTGAAGATCGCCACCGAGGTTTCGTGCACCAGGTTCGATTGCAGCTCGAGCACCTCGGCGGCTCGCTCGACGATGGCGTCGAGAAGCTCCAGCGCGGCCTCGCCCCCGTCCCCCACGGCCACGTGCGAGCAGCGCTGGGCGAACATCGTGAAGGCCTTCAGCGGCTCATAGCGGATCGTGATCAGGACGTTGTCGATGAGCACGAAGGTCACCGGCGTCACGATCGGATGCGGCTCATCGGCCCGGGCCAGCAGGCTGGCGGTCAGGAATGTCGCCCCGTCCTCCTGATAGAGCCGGGAGGACGGCTCCAGATGAGAGGTCTCCTCGCGGGTGGGCAGGTCGATGCCATAGGCCCCCTCGACCGCGTGCTCCTCTTCGGGAGTGGGCGAGACCAGATCGATCCAGATGATGTCCTCGGCCGGACGCCACTCGCCACTGACCGTATGCGGCGCGAATCCTTTGGCGCCTCGGCGCAGCAGGTTCAGCATGAGCATCTCCGGATGGTTGTGGGTCGGGTGTGGGCCGCGCAAGCCAGGGCGTCAACGGCGGTGGCGGAGTAGATTCCGACGCGCTTGTCAGCCCCCCGTAGCGTCCACGATGATCGTGACGGGCTTGCCCTTCGACAGCGGCTCCCATCCGGCGGCGATGGCCGAACCGATGGCCCGTTTCACCAGGTCCTTGGAAATCTGCGAAGCCTGGAGCTGCGGGGCGCCGAACCTGGGCCGCGGCCCGGGCGGAAACTCCAGCACCGCTTCCCGCTTACCCTCCTTGTGACGCACCGCGACCGCCGGGCCGCGGTGGTCCGCAGGAACGCCCGTCCACTGCGGCCGGCGATGCAGCCACCAGACGTAGGTCTCGCCGTCGAGTTCGATCTCAAGTTCGGAAGTTTGCCGGGTGCGCGCCATGGGTGGAATCTAGCCCGGCCGCCGCGTCCGGGCCATCCAGTCCCACGCCCCAAAAAATCAATCGATCGATTGACAATCAACTACTTGGTTGATTGATTGGCGGCATGACTGCCGAACTGAGCCCCCTCAACAGACCTGAAGACGCCCTCGACGCGGTGTTCTTCGCTTTGTCGGACCCGGTGCGGCGGCGGATTCTGGAGCGACTGGATGGAGAGGCCCTGCTGGTTTCGGAACTGGCCAAGCCCTTCGACATCTCGCTGCAGGCGGTGTCGCGCCACATCCAGGTGTTGGTGCGGGCCGGACTGGTGCGGCAGGACCGCTCAGGCCGGATCAGCCGCTGCTCGCTGGACGCCCAGCCGCTCGAAGACGCCGCGCTCTGGCTCAACCGTTACGCCAAGTACTGGCAGACCCAGTTCGAAACCCTCGTCCGTCACCTCGACCATATCGACAAGGAAGCGCCATGAACTACGCCGAGACCAGAGCGGCCCTCGAAGCCAAGCGCGCAGAGATAGCCGGCATCCGCACCGAAATGCGCGCCCTGCAGGCGGCCGCCCAACCGCAGGACGTCACCGATTACGTGTTCTCCGGCTGGGAAGGCCCGGTGCGGCTGTCGGAGCTGTTCGGCGACAAGGAGAACCTGATCCTGATCCACAACATGGGCCGCAGTTGCTCGAGCTGCACGATGTGGGCGGACGGGTTCAACGGGGTCTACGATCACTTGGCGAGCCGCGCGGCCTTCGCCGTGTCCAGTCCCGATACGATCGATGTGCAAAAGGCTTTCGCCGCCTCGCGCGGCTGGCGGTTCCCGATGGTGAGCCATGCCGGGACCGGCTTCGCCGAGGAGATGGGATATCGCCGCCCCGGCGCCGAACAAGGCGGCTGGCGGCCGGGCGTCTCGGCTTTCCGCAAGGCAGGCGGGCGGATGCTGCGCCTGTCGGACACCGAGCTCGGTCCGATGGACGACTTCTGTGTCTACTATCACCTGATGGAAATGATCCCCGGGGGCGACCCGGGGTTCACGCCGAAGTTCAGCTACAACTAGGCCCGCCGGGCGGCGGACCGTCGGCCGATCAGTTGGATTCGGCCGGCGGCTGCATCTGGGTCGCGGCCTGGATGAGGGCGGCGATCCGGTCGGTGGAGTCAGCGGCCTGGCTGAGGATCGACAGCGGGCCGGCGCCCGGGCGAACCGCCGAGGCGACTTGGCTGGCTGCGCCTTGGGCCACGGCGATGGCCGCGTTCTGGGCGGTGTTGAGGCGCGAGCTGGCGACCTTCATCGCCACCGCGTCCTGATAAATGAAGCCATGGGTCGGATAGACCGACGAGCCGAGATCGCGGACCGGATCGTACCAGACCTTCACCTGACTCCAGTCGCCGGCCGGCGAGACGTCGATGACCGTGACGTCCTTCTCGATCTGGCCGCGGGTCCCGCCGATGCGCGACCAGTTGGCGTGGGTGATCTGGATGACGCGGTCGGTCAGCACCTGGCTGACCACGGCGACGTGGCCAAGGCGCATCTTGCCGGTGGGCTTGAAGCACAGCACCGCACCGGCCTTGGGGGTCACGCCGGTCTCGTACTTGCCGACGGCCTGACGCCACCAGGTGTAGGCGTCGCCATAGATCTGGACGCCAGAGATCAGGCGCGCGAAGGGCACGCACTGCCAGTATGTATCGGCGACGGCGCCG
>JAEXKM010000062.1 GCA_023445705.1 Pseudomonadota bacterium | reverse complement strand
ACTGGGAGAAGGGCGCTGACGGCGCCTGGCTGGCCATGACGCTCCAGGGCCGCCGCGCCTTGGCCCCTCATGCGCCGGTGACCCATGTCAGCTTCTATGAGGCCGACGCCTTCGCGACCTGGGCCGGCGCCAGGCTGCCGATGGAGGCGGAGTGGGAGCGCGCGGCCATGAGCCTGGAGCCCTCCGGCAACTTCCGCGAACAGCGCCAGTTCGGCCCAGCGGCCGCCAAGCCTGTGTCGGGCCTTCGCCAGATGTTCGGCGATGTATGGGAATGGACGCGGAGCGCCTACGCGCCCTATCCAGGCTTCCGGCCTGCCGCCGGCGCGATCGGCGAATACAACGGCAAGTTCATGGTCGGGCAGATGGTCCTCAGGGGCGGCTGCTGCGCCACCCCCGAAGGTCACGTGCGCGCGACCTACCGCAATTTCTTCTATCCCCACCAGCGATGGATGTTCTCGGGGGTGAGGCTGGCCTGGGACGACGCCATGCGAAACGACGCCTCGAGCTTTGAACGCGACGTTCTTTCCGGCCTTTCCAGGCCGCGCAAGGCGCTTCCGGCGAAGTATTTCTACGACGCTGAGGGTTCGCGCCTCTTCGAGGCGATCACCGATCTGCCTGAATACTACCCGACGCGCACCGAACTGGCGCTGATGCGCGCCAAGGCCGCGGAGATGGCCAACGCGATCCCGGAGGGCGCAGTGCTGGTCGAATTTGGCAGCGGGGCCAGCACGAAGACGCGGATCCTTCTGGACGCCGCGCCGCAGCTTGCGAGCTACGTCCCCATCGACATCAGCCGCTCTGCGCTCGATGCGGCGGCTCACGCCATCGATAAGGACTATCCCAGGCTCCAGGTCGCGCCACTGCTCGAGGACTTCACCCGGGCGATCGCTCTGCCGGCGCAGACGGCCGACCAGCCGCGTGTCGGCTTCTTCCCGGGCTCGACCATCGGGAACTTCACGCCTGACGAAGTGGTGGCCTTCCTGCGGGGCGCGCGGCGCCTGCTCGGCGAGGGAGCGGGCTTTCTGATCGGCATCGATCTGGCCAAGGACGCCGAAACGCTTGTCCGCGCCTATGACGACGCCCAAGGCGTCACCGCTGCGTTCAACCTGAACCTACTGGAACGGATCAACCGGGAACTCGGTGCGGATTTCGACCTGACGAAGTTCCGTCACAAGGCGGTCTGGAACGCCGAGGACAGCCGTGTCGAGATGCATCTGGAAAGCATGGGGGAACAGACGGTCCACATTTGTGGCCGCGTGTTCCGGTTCGCCCATGGCGAAACCATTCACACCGAGAACTCCTACAAGTTCACGGTCACTGGGTTCGAGCAGTTGGCTGCGCAGGCGGGCTGGAAGCTGGAGCGAGTCTGGGAAAGTCCCGCTCCGAGCTTCGCAGTCGCATTGCTGCGCGCCTAGCTTTCGAGCCGGTCGCCCCGGCTGCGGCCGCCGCCACGCGAGGATTCGCCACCCTTACGTCCGGCCGAAGCGGCAAGGTCGCGATCCTTGGCGAAGCTGCGCTTCTCGCCGGGCACGCTGGCGCCGCCCTTGCGGGCGATCTCACGGCGACGTTCGGGATTCATAGCTGCAAATCCGCGGCGGGACTTCGGCTTGGTGGTTTCAAGATCCATGAGCGGCTCCTCTGCGCGTTGACCGTCGTGGGGAGGGCGGTCCACGCCTCACTTCCGGTTACGGTCAAGCAAACTCGCCAAGGGCGGCGGAGGTTGCGCGTAAAATGCGAAACCGGCTGCGACTATTCGCGCACTGGGGGGCATTCGAATCGATTGAGGCGGCGCGAGCGCAGGTATGAAACCTTTCCCGGGCCGGCTCAGAAGGCGCGAAATCGGGATGCACTAAGTAATTTGTGGAAGAAAACTGGTCTTCTTCCGTAAATCGGGGTCGGAAAATCGCCTGGAACAATTTCCGATGACAGATGGTCGCTGGGCGCAGCCAACAACAAAGTGATCACTGCGCGTTCGTGTTCGGCTGTCCCTACAAGGGCAACTGCACCCGAGCGGTCAGCCCTCCGTTCGGCCGGTTGATCAGGAACACGTCCCCGCCATGTCCTCTGGCCACGGACCGCACCACCGCCAGGCCCAGTCCGATCCCGCCGGTCTGGCGGCTGCGTGAAGGCTCCCGGCGGTAGAACGGGTCGAAGACGCGCTCGATCTCTTCGGGAGGAATGCCGGGGCCGTCGTCCTCGATCTCCACGATGGCGCTGTCGCCGTCGCTGTGAATGCTGGCGCGGGCGCGGCCGCCGTACTTCACCGCGTTCTCAAGCAGATTGGTGAACAGGCGGCGCAAGGCGATGGGGTCGCCGGTCAGGACCACCTTCTCGCCGCGCTCTACTTCTGTGTCGAACCCGGTCTCGGCCATCTCGTCACACAGGCTCTCGAGCAGCGAGGAGAGTTCCAGCCGGGTGCGTTCTCCCGCGCGATTGGTGTCGCGGACGAAGGTGAGCGCCGCAGAAATCATCTCCTCCATCTGGTCGATGTCCCCGACCATCTTGGCGCGCGCGTCCTCGGGCGCGCTCTCGATGCGGAAGCGAAGGCGGGTGAGCGGCGTGCGCAGGTCGTGAGCGATGGCCCCCATCATCGTCGTGCGGTCCTCGACATAGCGCCGCAGACGCTCTTGCATCTCGTTGAACGCCCTTACGGCCACGCCGATCTCGGCCGAGCCCTTGAGCGACAGGGGCGGCGCGCGTGGATCACGGCCCAGCCGCTCGGCCGCGTCGGTGAACAGCCGAACCGGCGCCGACAACCGCCGCGCCACGAAGAAGGCGGCGGGGGCCATGGCCAGGGTCGAGAGCACGAACACCAGCACCAGGCGTTGCTGCCAGGGGCTCAGCCCTATGCCTCGTTCGGGACGGGCGACCTTCCACTTGCCGTCGGCCTGCAGCACTGCGACGTCGAACGGCGCGATCAGGAAGTGCTCTTCCTCTTCGCCCTCTCGCGCCATGCGGTCGCGAATGACCCGGAACACCCGCCGGTCGGAGACCGGGAAGCGGGACGCCGAGGAGATCACCACGTGATCCACCGGCACCCCGAGGCTTTCGGCCAATTGTGTTTGGATCTTCGGCGTGCTGCGGCTGTCCATCGCCGTAGGCGGCGGCTCGCTGGTGATCCGGATCACCAGGGGATGCCGCTCGGTGAAGTTCGGCGGCGGCCCGCGTAGCGCCTGGGCGATCTCGCTCATCCGGTAGAAGTCGGGGGCGGGCGGCGGAAGGTTGAACAGCAGGATCAGGCTGATGGCCTGGGCGGCCACCAGGCTGACGCCGATCAGCGCCAGCAATTGCCAGAAGAGCGAAGCGGTCGACCAGCCCGACCAGGGCCGCGTCATGAACGCTTCACCTTCGGGGTGAACATGTAGCCTTCATTGCGGATCGTCCGGATCAGGTCCTGGCCGCCGCCGTCGTCCAGCTTGCGGCGAAGGCGGCTGATCTGCACGTCGATCGCACGATCGAACGCTTCCGAATCCGGACCGCGCGCGAATTCCAGAAGCTGATCGCGGGTGAGCACCCGTTGGGGGCGTTCGACGAAGGCCCGCAGCAGCGAGAACTCGCCGGAGGAGAGGTTCACGACCACACCCTGGGGCGAACGCAGTTCACGCCGCACGAGGTCCAGGCGCCAGCCGGCGAACTCGCAGCCGGCGCTGACGGCGCTGGCCTGGCCGCGCTGCTCGGCGCGCCGCAGCACCGCACGCACGCGCGCCAGCAGTTCACGCGGATTGCAGGGTTTGGAAAGGTAGTCATCGGCGCCGAGCTCGAGCCCGACGATCCGGTCGGTGTCCTCGCCCATGGCCGACAGCATGATGATCGGGGGACCCTCGCTGACGGCGAGCCGCCGGCAGATGGCCAGGCCGTCTTCGCCGGGCAGCATGACGTCCAGCACGATCAGGTCGACTGATCCGCGCTCCAGCGCCTGCTCCATCTCGCGAGCGTCGCCGGCGGTCTCGACCTGGTAGCCGTGCTTGGCCAGAAAGTCGGAGACGACGTCCCGAATGCCCGGGTCGTCGTCGACCATCAGGATGCGGGCGGTGGTCTGGCCGGCCGCGGACTGCTCGGTACGCGTTTCCATGCTCCGCATATTACCTGATTGCGTATCGCTCAGATTTCACGCCTGAAAGCATTAGGCGCCAGCGAGCACCTCGTCGGCGACGAACGGATTGGTCCGCCGCTCCTGACCGAAGCTGGACATCGGGCCGTGGCCCGGGACAAAGCGGACGTCGTCGCCCAGAGGCCAGAGCTTCTGGGTGATCGAGTCGATCAGTTGCTGGTGATTGCCCCGCGGGAAGTCCGTCCGGCCGATCGATCCCTGGAACAGGACGTCGCCGACCTGGGCGAAGCGCGCCTGTCGGTGGAAGAAGATGACGTGACCCGGGGTGTGGCCGGGGCAGTGCAGGACCTCGAACTCCGTCTCGCCGAGTGTCACTTTGTCGCCATCGCCGAGCCAGCGGTCAGGCGTGAAGGACCGTGCATCGGGCATGCCCCACTTGGCGCCGGACGCGGTGATCTCGTCGATCCAGAAGGCGTCGTCAGGGTGGGGGCCCTCGATCGGCACGCCGGTGGCCTCCTGTAGGGCGGCCGCGCCGCCCGCGTGGTCGAGGTGGCCGTGAGTGATCCAGATCCGGTCCAGGGTCAGCTTCTGGTGTTCCAGCGCCTGCAACAGGCGGGGAACCTCGCCGCCGGGATCGATGATCGCGGCCTTCGAGGTCTTGGAGCACCACACGATGGTGCAGTTCTGCTGCAGCGGAGTGACCGGAGCGATCAGTGCGCGGATGGGAGGCTCTTGCATGACGGCCCTAACATCGGGCTTCCCGCGCAATATGAAAAGGCCCGGGCGAACCCGGGCCTTTTGATTCAGTGCTGGCGATCCCCCGGCGCCGGGGCGCCAGGCATCGGCGCGACGGGCCCGGGAGGGACGTCGGCGGCCAGTTCCGGGGTGTCGATGATGCCCCGGCCCACGTGGCTCTTGCGGTAGCCATACAGGAAGTAGA
>JAEXKM010000059.1 GCA_023445705.1 Pseudomonadota bacterium | reverse complement strand
CGGAAGCAGAACGCGCCACTCTATGTGCTGCATGACGGCCCCCCCTATGCCAATGGCGACATCCACATCGGCCACGCCCTGCAGAAGACCCTGAAGGACTTCGTCGTCCGCTCGCGCTTCCTGCTGGGCTACGACGTCGACTACGTCCCCGGCTGGGACTGCCACGGCCTGCCGATCGAGTGGAAGATCGAGGAGGAGCTGCGCAGCCAGGGCCGCCGCAAGGACGAGGTCTCCAAGGCCGAGTTCCGCACCCGCTGCCGCGAGTACGCCGCCCACTGGATCGACGTCCAGCGCGACGGCTTCAAGCGCCTGGGCGTGATCGGCGACTGGGAAAACCGCTACGCGACCATGGACTATTCGAGCGAGGCCGCGATCGTCGCCGAGTTCCATAAGTTCGTGGCCTCGAACCAGCTCTATCGCGGCTCCAAGCCGGTGATGTGGAGCCCGGTCGAGCGCACCGCCCTGGCCGACGCCGAGGTCGAGTATCACGACCACGTTTCGCCCACGATCTGGGTGAAGTTCCCGGTGGTCGAGGGCTCCGACGCCACCCGCGGCGCCAGCGTGGTGATCTGGACCACGACGCCGTGGACCATCCCCGCCAACCGCGCCATCTCCTATTCCGACTCCATCGACTACGCGGTCTACGAAGTCGAGGCGATGGAAGAAGGACTCGAGTTCGAGCCGTGGGCCAAGGCCGGCGACCGGCTGATCCTCGCCGAAAAGCTCGCCGACGACGTCTTCAAGGCCGCCAAGATCGTCAAGGCCCGCAAGATCGAGGCCGTCGATTGCCAGGGCATGGTCTGCGAGCATCCGCTGGCCGCCCTCGACACCCATTACGGCTTCCAGGTGCCCCTGCTCGACGGCGACCATGTCACTGACGACGCCGGTACGGGCTTCGTCCACACCGCCCCCGGCCACGGCGCCGACGACTATCTCGTCTGGCTGGCCCACGGCCATCGCGAGATCCCCGACACCGTCGACCCGGACGGCGCCTACTATCCGCACGTGCCGCTGTTCGCGGGCCTCAAGGTGCTGGAGACCGAGGGCAAGAAGGCCGGCAAGTTCGGCCCCGCCAACGGGGCGGTCATGGAAAAGCTCATCGAGGCGGGCCGCCTGCTGGCCCGCGGCCGCATGGAGCACTCCTACCCGCACTCCTGGCGCTCCAAGGCGCCGGTGATCTTCCGCAACACGCCCCAGTGGTTCATCCGCATGGACGAGCCGGTGGACACGCCCGAGCTCGGCGGCCGCACCCTGCGCGAGACCGCCCTGGAGTCCATCGAGGCCACCGCCTTCTACCCGGCCGGCGGCAAGAACCGCATCCGCTCGATGGTCGAGACCCGCCCCGACTGGCTGATCAGCCGCCAGCGCGCCTGGGGCGCGCCGCTGGCCATGTTCGTCGACAAGGAAACCGGCCAGCCCCTGCACGATCCGCAGGTCGACGCCCGTATCGTCGCGGCCATCGCCGCCGAGGGCGCGGACGCCTGGTTCACGCGGCCCGTCAGCGACTTCCTGGGCGAACACGACCCCGAGCGCTTCGAGAAGGTCGAGGACATCCTCGACGTCTGGTTCGACTCCGGCTCGACCCACGCCTTCACCCTGGAAAACCGCGCCCACACCCGCTGGCCCGCCGACCTCTATCTGGAAGGCTCCGACCAGCACCGCGGCTGGTTCCAATCCTCGCTGCTGGAAAGCTCGGGCACCCGCGGCCGCGCGCCCTACGACGCGATCCTCACCCATGGCTTCACCATGGACGAGAACGGCGAGAAGATGTCCAAGTCCAAGGGCAATGTCGTGGATCCGGAAGTGGTGATCCGCGAGTCCGGCGCCGAAATCATCCGCCTCTGGGCCGCGATGATCGACTATTCGGACGACAGCCGCATCGGCAAGACGGTCCTCCAGACCACCTCCGACGCCTATCGCAAGCTGCGCAACACTGTCCGCTACATGCTGGGCGCCCTGGCCGACTACTCGCCGGACGAGGCGGTCGAGCTCGACCAGATGCCGCCGTTGGAACGCTTCATCCTGCACCGCCTGTGGGAGCTCGACGCCCAGGTCCGCGCCGCCTACGAGGGCTATGTCTTCCAGGACGTCATCCGGCCGCTGATCGAGTTCTGCCAGAACGAGCTCTCCTCGCTATTCTTCGACATCCGCCGCGACAGCCTCTACTGCGACCAGCCCACCGAAATCCGCCGTAGAGCCGCCCGCACGGTGATGGACGCGGTGTTCGAGCGCCTGACCGCCTGGCTCGGCCCGCTCATGCCCTTCACCATGGAAGAGGCCTGGAGCACCCGCTACCCGCAGGGCCACGCCAACGCCCTGCGCGTGATCCCGACCACGCCCGCCGAGTGGGCCAACCCCGCCGAGGCCGAACGCTGGGCCAAGGTCCAGGCCGTGACCTCGGTGGTCACCGGCGCGCTTGAGATCGAACGCCGCGAGAAGCGCATGGGCGCAGCCCTTGAAGCCGCCCCCCGCGTGCATGTCGCCGACGCCGCCCTGCTCGCCGCCTTCGAGGGCCTAGACGCCGCCGAGGTGTTCCGCACCAGCCAGGCGACCCTGGTCGCGGGCGAAGGCCCGGCCGAGGCCTTCAGGCTCTCCGAGGTCGCCGGCGTGGCGGTCGAGCCGCTCCGCGCCGAGGGCCGCAAATGCGCCCGCTCCTGGCGGATCCTTCCGGAGGTCGGCTCCGACCCCCGCTATCCCGACCTCTCCCTGCGCGACGCCGATGCGGTGGCCGCCTGGGACGCTTCGCACGCTTGAAGCCGGCCATGGGATCGACCAACAATCCGGTCACTTCGGCGCCCGCCGAAGCGCAGACGGGTGAGTCCTTGAAAGCAGTGTCCAAAATCGGCTGGGCCGCCTACGCGCTGGCGGTCCTGGTCATCGTCGTCGACCAGATCTCCAAGTACTGGATCCTTTACGTCTACGACCTGCCCTCGCGGTTCTCGACGCCGATCGCCGGCCCCTTCTCCCTGACCATGGTCTGGAACAAGGGCGTCAGCTTCGGCCTCTTCCGGGCCGAGGTGGACCTGGTGCGCTGGGCGCTGACCCTCTTCTCGCTGGGCGTGGCCGTGGTCCTGGCCTTCTGGGTTCGCAAGGCCCAGCGGCCGTTGCTGGGCGTTGGGCTCGGCCTGGTCATCGGCGGCGCCATCGGCAACGCCATCGACCGCTTCCGCTTCGGCGCCGTGGTCGATTTCCTGGATTTCCAGCGCCTGGGCTTCTTCCCCTGGGTGTTCAACGTCGCCGACAGCGCCATTACTGTGGGCGTGGTCTTCTTGTTGCTCGATTCCATGCGTAAGGATTCGGCTGTTTAATCGCATTGGCGGCCTGCCCTCGCATGCGCTATCTACCGGTCTTTCCCGCCGGGGGGCGGCTTTCGGAGCTGAACTTGATGAGTCTGAACCGTGTGCTAGTCGCGTCCGCCCTGGTGGCGATCGCCGGCGTGAGCCTCGCGGGCTGCGGCTCGACCCGCAACGCGCTGGGCATGAGCAAGGTCACCCCCGACGAGTTCCGGGTCGTCTCCAAGGCGCCCCTCGTGGTCCCGCCGGAATACGCCCTGCGCCCGCCGGCGCCCGGCGAACCGCGCCCGCAGGAACTGCAGCCGGAGAGCGCCGCCCGTAACGCCCTGCTCGGCCAGCGCGAAGCCCAGGCCCGCTCGGAAGGCGAGAAGGCCCTCGTCGCCAAGGCCGGCGCCGACAAGGCCGACCCGCTGATCCGTTACGTCGTCGACGACGAGACCGGCGACCTTTCCCACAAGGAAAAGTCGTTCTCGGACAAGGTGATGTTCTGGAAGGGCGACAGCTCGGGCGCCTCGGCCGCCACCAAGACCGCCGCTGGCGACAACGTCCCGGCCCCGGTCGACGCGGCCGCCGAAGAAGCCAAGATCAAGGACCTGACCGGCGGAGCCCCCGTCGTCATCTCCCGCGAAAAGCAGACCCGCATCAAGCTGCCAGGCCTCTAGGCCCACGGTGTCATCCCGGTTTCGGCCGTAGGCTGAAGACCGGGACCCATGAACACCAGATGGTCGCGGAAAGGGGCGCCTACCCCTCGTCGCCGGGCGTCTTGATCTCGTAGCCCTTGGCCCTCAGCCGATCGAGCACCCCGCCCTGGCTCAGCAGCGGGCGCAGTTGCACCACCGCGACGGCATGGCCGGGCTTCTGCAGGGCGCGTTCGATCGCCGCGGCCTGGTCGGCCTTCATCTGGGCGTCGATCTTCACCGCCCCTGGCGCGGCGATCATGCAGCGGTCGTAGCCGCGCTCGACGTTCAACGCCCCGCGCACGTCGCCCTGCGCCCAGGCCTCGGCGGCCCGCCGCACCGGCTGCGGCCCGGCCTCGACCTCGTCCAGCGCCTCCTGCAGGCAGGCCCGCTGCGCAGACTTCGGCGTGCGCACCGCCGCCCCCAGCAGAGGGCCGATGTCATAGGCCTTCTTCTGGATCTTCACGCCCATCGACTGGGCGACCCAGCCGATGGTCTTGGCCGGGTCCGACGCCGTCAGCCGCGTCTTCGAGCGATAGTCCCCGACCAGGGTGATCGCCGCGGCCAGTTCGTTCTTGTAGCCATAGCGCTTGGCCGGTTCGCCCGCAGCCTCACGGGCGCGGATGAAGCGGCTCTTCAAGGGCTCGGGCAGTTCATCCTCGACCGGTCCGCCCTTGATCTGGGCGGCGCGCAGCAGCGTACCCGGCGCGTTCAGCACTCCGACCCGCACGCTGTTGAACGGCATGATGACCTCGTTGGCGTCCTTCAGATGCCGCTCCAGCACGCTGCGGTCCCAGGCGAAGCTCTTGGGCATGACGCTCGGCGCGCCCAGCACATAGACCGTAGATTCGCCGTTCGACACCCGCCACCAGGCCGGCCCGGGCAGGCGGGCGGTGACCACCAGTTCCTCGACCAGTGTGCCGTCCGGATCGTTCGGATCCTGCTGAGCAGGAGTCAGCGGCACCTGGGCAGGCGCCGGAGAGACGGCGAGCGCCGCCATCAGGACCGCAACGCCAAGAGCTGGTTTGACCGACTTCATACTCACCTTCCGGACTCGAGCGCGTTAGGCGAAAGTATAGGCGGTTTCGCCGCCTGAACGCGCGCTAACATCAAGATATTAGAGCCTTTTTCAACGGGCTGAGACATCCGCCAGCCCGTTGAAAAAGGCTCTGCCCCCCCGGAATCGCCATATAGTGACGAGTGAAGCAGAGCGTGACCATGCCTATCCGTCGTCTCCCGCCCGAAACCGTCAACCGCATCGCCGCCGGCGAGGTGGTGGAGCGGCCTGCCAGCGCCGTGAAGGAACTGGTGGAAAACGCATTGGACGCCGGCGCCCGTTCCATCGAGGTGCAGGCGGACGGCGGCGGCCTGACCCGAATCCTGATCGCCGACGACGGTTGCGGCCTCTCGCCCGACGAGCTCGCCCTGGCCATCGAGCGCCACGCCACCTCAAAGCTCGGCCCTGACGAGGCCGGCGACTACGACCTCCTCCACATCCACACCCTGGGCTTCCGGGGCGAGGCGCTGCCCTCCATCGGCTCGGTGGCGCGACTGTCGATCTCCTCGCGGGCGCGCGGCCTCGCCGACGCCCACGCCATCCTGGTCGAGGGCGGTGCGGTCGGTGCGGTCTCGCCCTCCGCCTTCCCCGGCCCCCACGGAGCGCGGGTCGAGGTTCGCGACCTCTTCTACGCCACGCCGGCCCGGCTCAAGTTCATGAAGTCCGAGCGGGCCGAGGCCCTGGCCATCGCCGACGAGATCAAACGCCAGGCCATGGCGCACGAGGCGGTCTCCTTCGCCCTCGACCTCGACGGCCGCCGCACCCTGCGCCTTCCCGCCGAAAGCGAAGGTCCAGACGGGCGCCTGGCCCGGCTCTCCTCGATCATGGGCCGTGAGTTCTCCGACAACGCCCTGGCCATCGATCATGAGCGGGAGGGCGTGCGCCTCACCGGGTTCGCGGGCCTGCCGACCTACAACCGCGGCAACAGCGCCCACCAATATCTGTTCGTCAACGGCCGCCCAGTCCGCGACCGCCTTCTCCAAGGGGCGCTGCGCGGCGCCTACGCCGACTTCCTGGCCCGCGATCGTCACCCGCTGGTGGCGCTCTATCTCGACCTCGATCCCTCGCTGGTCGACGTCAACGTCCATCCGGCCAAGGCCGAGGTGCGCTTCCGCGACCCAGCCCTGGTCCGCGGCCTGATCGTCGGCGGCCTGCGCCACGCCCTCGCCGGCGCCGGGCACCGCGCCGCCACCACCGTCGCCAGCGACACCCTCGCCAACCTGCGGCCTGGCTGGTCGCCCCAATCCCATCACCCGGCTCAGCCCTCGGCCCAGGGTTTCTCCGCATGGCAGATGGGCGGCTGGGCCCCGGTGGCGGCAGCCGCCGCCCAGAGCCTGCCCGGCTTGACCGAGGTTTCCGCCCGCGCCGAACCCGCCGACTGGGCGCCCGGCCAGACCTTTTCCCAGCCTGGCCTTCACGAAGCGCCGGCGCCCGCTGGGGTCTTCGACCCCGTCGACTTCCCGCTCGGCGCGGCCCGCGCCCAGGTGCACGAAACCTACATCGTCGCCCAGACCCGCGACGGCGTGGTCATCGTCGACCAGCACGCGGCCCACGAGCGCCTGGTCTACGAACGGATGAAGGTCGAGATGGCCGAACGCGGCGGTGTCGCCCGCCAGGCCCTGCTGCTGCCGGAGGTGGTCGAGCTCGACCCTGCCGAGGCCGAGCGCGTGGTCGCCCGCACCGAAGAGCTTGAGGCCCTGGGCCTGGTCCTGGAATCTTTCGGGCCGGGCGCGGTCCTGGTCCGCGAGACTCCGGCGCTGCTGGGCGAGACCGACGTCTCGGGCCTGGTGCGCGACATCGCCGACGACCTCTCCGAGAACGGCCAGGCCCTGGCGCTCAAGGAGCGGCTGGAAGAGGTCTGCGGAACCATGGCCTGCCATGGCTCGGTCCGCGCCGGCCGACGCCTCACGGCCCCGGAGATGAACGCCCTGCTCCGCCAGATGGAGGCCACGCCCCATTCGGGCCAGTGCAACCACGGCCGCCCCACCTATGTGGAGCTCAAGCTGGCCGACATCGAGCGCCTGTTCGGCCGGCGCTGACGGTCACCACCAGTTCAGGTCGGTGCGCTTGCCGTCGATGACCACGCCCTTGAGCCGCGCCCGCCCGTCCGTCCCGACCGAGACTGCGGCGAAGGCGGTCACCGCCTCGCCCGGCCGCCGGCCGGCCAGCGCCTTGTCGATGGCCTGGGCCTCGGATTGCTCGGCGTGGAAGCGGTCGACGCCGATATCCAGGGTCACGGCGTTCAAATCCCCCTCAGCAAAGGCGATCCGCGCGCAGTAGGCGCCGCCGCGGACCGCGACCTCGCCCAGCTTCAGCGCCGCCTCACGGCTCTTGGCCACCCCGGCGAACCGATGCTGCCTGCCGTCCCGCTTCAGGGCCAGCCAGCCGCCCTCCCGATAGGACGAGTTCCGGTTCGGGCAGGGCACGCCGGGCGGCAGCTGTTGGGTCAGGCGCAGCGACGAATAGTGGCCGGTCAGCAGGTTGCGCGGATCGACCGCCTCCATCGGCAGGAGCACTTCCTGGCCGGCGGCCCGCGCGCGGCTCTCGAAGACCACCAGCCCGACCAGCGTCAGGGCCAGCGCCACGGCCGCCGCGCCGATGCGCCAAGGCAGGCTCGCAATCATGCCTTCGCCCTCCGGCGCATCAGGAAGCCCGCGACCAGGGCGATCACGGCGCAGGCGGCGAACAGCCCCGCCGCGGTCATCAGCCCAAGCCCCAGGTCGAACAGGATCGTGCAGACCGCCGCGATCATCGCCACCACGCCCGCCGCCGTGATCATGCCCTGCCGGTCATGCAGGCCAAGGGTGATCACCCCGCCGCCGACCAACAGCCAGCCCAGCCGATGGGCGATCAGCGCCCCGCCCTTGAAGGTGCTGAGCCCGGCGAAGCCGAACAGCAGCAAGGCCCCCCACACAAACCACAGCAGGAAGATGCTCGCGGTGCGGCGCGGCCCGAGCTGGCGCGCCAGAGCCGCCAGCCCGGCCAGCACCGCCGCGCCCGCCAGCAGGGCTCCGCCGCCCCAGTCCGCATAGACGGAGATGGCCGAGACCAGCCCGACGATCAGCGCCAGCGCCGAGGCGTGGGCCAGCGGCTTGGAGTTCCAGATCCACGACAGCGCCATGCCCACCGGCGCTGCGAACACCAGCCACCGCGAGCTCTCGCGGTCGAAATCGCCCGCGAACTCTCCCAGGCCCAGCAAGGCCAGCGCCACGACGCCCGCCGCGCTCGAGCGCCCGGCGAGAGTCAGCACGCCGGCCGCCAGCCCCGCGCCCCGCAGGGCGCGTTGCGGATCACCGACAATGTCGAAGATCTGGCCGGTCAGGCCGATCGCCGCCGCATAGATGCAGGCGGCCACCGCCAGCAGGATGTTGGTCGCCAGCGGCCGACGCTTGGTCTTCGCCGCCCAAGCCGCCGCTCCGCTCACCGCCAGGAACAGGCCAAGGATCAATCCGAACCGCGGCAGACGCGGGATCGCGCCCCAGTTGGCGGCCACGAAGGCGATCGCAGCCGCGCCCAGCAGCAGGGCGCCGATCGCCGCCAGCACCGAGGCGGTGTCCAGCCGCCGCTCTTCGACCACGCTGTCCAGTATGGGCGCACGGCTGGCGGCGGGCACCAGCCCCGCCGAAATCCAGCCATCCAGGTCCTTCGCCAGCCGAGCCTTGTAGCCCGCCATCCGCTCCTCCGGACCGTTCGCGCCAAGCCCCAAGACTCGCCCAAGCCGCCCGTAGGCGCAACCCGCGGCCCCCTCCGTCTCGCCTTCGGCGAGCCACCTCCCCCAAAGGGGGAGGATCTAAGATGCGATAGATGCTCCCCCGCTGGGGGAGCTGTCAGCCGCAGGCTGACTGAGGGGGCCTGCTGAGGTTCATCTCACGCCGCCTCGGCCTCCTCCAGGTCGAAGACGGCGTTGATGGCGCTCAGCAGCCGCTCGGCCTTGATGGGTTTCTCCACCACCCCGTCCATCCCCTGGGCGAGATAGCCCGCGGCGTCCCAGGGATTGGCGTTGGCGGTCAGGGCAGGATCGGGACGTCGGCCGCGCCGCTCGCCAAGGCGCGGATGCGCCGCGTCGCCGCCACCCCGTCCAGGTTGGGCATCTTGATGTCCATCAGCACCAGGTCGAACCGTCCGGTCGAGGCGGCAGCCACCGCCTGCTCGCCGTCCTCGACGCATTCGCTCGTGCAGCCGAACATCTCGCACAGGGTCTCGGCCACCAGGCGATTGGTGGCGTTGTCGTCGGCGATCAGGATGTGCAGCGCCCCTGCGCCCCCGGCCAGGTCCGGCTCGGCGGCGATCTCCTCGTCGGTCGGCGCGGGCACGTCGAACAGGGTGAAGGCGAAGCGGAAGCTGGTCCCGCCGCCGTCGCTCTCCACATCGATGGCCCCGCCCATCTGCACCACCAACTGCCGGCAGATCGACAGACCCAGCCCCGCGCCGCCCTCGCGCACGCCGGCCTCGGTCTGGCTGAAAGGCTGGAAGATCCGCTCCAGGCGGTCGGCGGGGATGCCCACCCCGCTGTCGCGGACCTCGCCCTCGATCTGCAGGTGGATGTCGCAGCGCCGCGCGGCCAGCCGCACCTCGACCCCGCCCTCCCGCGTGAACTTCAGGGCGTTGCCGATCAGGTTGTTGAACACCTGCTTGATGCGCACCGCGTCGCCCAGGGCCCACTGCCCCGGCGCGCCGTCATAGGTGAAGTCCAGCGACAGCCCCCTGAGCTCAGCCCGCGCCGCCCACAGCGCCGACAGGTCGTCCAGCAGCGCCGGCACGCAGAAGCTGTCCTCGGCCAGCTCCAGTTGCCCGGCGTCCGCGCGGCTGAGGTCGAGGGCGTCGGTCAGCAGCCGCAACAGTGTCTGGCCTGAGTCCTGGATGGTCGTCACATAGGGCTTCAGCTCGGGCTCGATCAGCTTGCGCTGCAGGATGTCGGCGATCGCCAGCACCCCGTTCAGCGGCGTCCGGATCTCGTGGCTCATCACCGCCAGGAACTGGGACTTGGCGCTCAGCGCCGCCTGCGCCTCCTGCTTGGCGCGATTCAGGGTCTCGGCCAGGCGGGTCATCTCCTCGGCGTGGGCGCGATTGGCGGCGCTCGCCGCCTGCAGCAGCGAGAGGCTCGAGCCGACCCCGGCGTAGCGCCCCCCGCTCACCACCACGAAGCCCTTCATCACCTCGCTGGCCCGGTCGGCCAGGACGTCGCCGCAGAACTCGGCGACCGGTGTGTCGCCCTCCGCCACCAGCGGGTCCGGATTCATCAGCAACGAGATTGGCCGCAGCGCATAGAGCGCCCGCCCATAGTGCGCCGCCATGGCCACGAAGAAGGCGTGCCGCTCAACCAGCCCGACCGGGCGGCCATCCTCGTCGACCACCGCGATCGCCAGGGTGTCCGGCTCGGCCTGGAACCGGTCGTAGACATACTGGCCCTGGGTCTGTGGCGAGATCGGCGCCACAGGCTGGATCAGATCGAGAAGCACGGCGGTCATCGGAAACACCCACGCTGGACAAGCGTCGCTTTAGAGCAAACTCGACTAATGACCGATGAATCTATCTTGCCGTTGTTTGCACGGCGTCACGCGAATGCAGTCAAAAAACTGTCACGCAAACGTCACGATCAAGAATATCATGCGATTCACCCAAGACTAAATACTGTATAGGCGCCGACACTGGACGCGGCGCGCCAGCTTCGCCATGATAGGCGCCAGCTCAGAGAGGATTTCATGTCAGAGCTTGCGTTCGAGGCCCGGGCCTAACCGCCGAACCGGCGTCTCGCTTTAATCGGCAGTCAGGCCCCAACGTCCGCGCCCTCGTTTTTCACGAGTTCGGCCCGGGCGCGTTTCCTCACGCCTGATTGCTGGATACTTCCTTGAACATTTCCAAGCCGCAGCAACGCACGCTGCACGCCCTGGCCCAAGGCGGCCGGATCATCATCGAACGCGACCACCGTGGCGACCTGATCGCCGCCGAATGCGTCACCCGCGACGGGTGGACGCTCTCGGACTGCGACATCACGGTCTTCAAGAGCCTGAAGAAGAAGCGGATGATCGCCAGCCGGAACGGCCAGCCCTACCAGATCACCCGCGAGGGGCTGGTCAATCTGCGCAGCCAGCTCGACAACCGGACCTCAGTCCGCGGCTGGTGAGCCAAACCGCAGGAAGTGGACGCGCGCGGCGCCATAGTCGCGCGCGTCCAGCTTTTCGAAGCCCTCGACCTCGAAATCGGCCTCGTCCGAGCCGCGCTCGAACACCACAACCGCACCGGACGCCAGCCAGCCCCCCGCCGCCAGCTTGGCCAGCGCGGTCTCACCCAGGCCCTTGGCGTAGGGCGGATCGAGGAAGGCCAGCTCGAAAGCCGGTCCGTCCGCGCCTGGCCGCTGGCCAAGATCGGTGGCGTCCCGGCGATGGACCCGCGTGCGCCCAAACAGACCCATGGCGTCGACATTCTGGCGGATCGCGCCCCGCGCCTGCTCGTCGGTCTCAACGAACAGGCAGAAGGCCGCGCCCCGCGACAGGGCCTCGAAGCCCAGCGCGCCGGAGCCTGCGAACAGGTCGATCACCCGCACGTCATGCAGGCCCGGCGACCAGGCCGCGTGCTCGAGGATGTTGAAGACCGCCTGCCGCGCCCGGTCGGACGTCGGGCGCGTGCGATCGCCTTGCGGCGTGACGATGGCCTTGCCGCGGAACTCTCCGGAAACGATGCGCATCAGTCGTCCCGCTTAGGTCCCCGCGGCCCCGAGCGAGGACCGCCCGGCCGGGGACCGCCCGACCTGGGGCCACCCGGACGCGGACCACCTGTACGCGGGCCTTCCGAGCGCGGGCCACCGGCACGCGGGCCCCTCGGTCCATCCGAGCGGGGGCCATCGGAGCGGGGGCCGCCAGAACGGGGACCATCCGGGCGCGGCCCCGAACGCGGGCCATCGCCCCGTCCCTTGGGCGGTCCCTTGAACGAGCCCGAGCGCGGGCCATCCTCGCGGAAGCGGCCTTCGCCCCGGCCGCCGCCTTCACGCCGTCCCTCGGGCCGACCTTCAGAGCGATCGCGCGAGCGGTGCTCGGAGCGGCCCTCAGGCCGTCCCTCGCCACGGAAGTCCGAGCGCGGACGCTCGCCCCGCGGCCCATCGCTGCGCGGCCCTCAGGACGGACCGCTCCAGGCGCGCGGGCCATCGCCGCGATACTCTCCACGGCCTTCGCCCCGACCTTCGCCACGCGGGCCGCCAAAGCCCCTCGGCGGTTTACCCTCGACATTGCGCGGGCCG
>JAEXKM010000139.1 GCA_023445705.1 Pseudomonadota bacterium | reverse complement strand
GCGCGGGACCACATCATGCCGCTCGCCTGGGCAATTTCCTTTTGAAACGCTCAAGGAGACTGCCGTGCCCGCCGCCCCGAACTTTCCGCCTGCCCCCGACCGCGTCGTTCCCAAGCGCGCGCTGATCTCGGTCTCCGACAAGACCGGCCTGATCGAGGCCGCCAAGACCCTGGCGCAGGCCGGCGTCGAGCTGGTGTCGACCGGCGGCACCCGTGCGGCGATCGAGGCCGCCGGCCTGGCGGTCAAGGACGTGTCGGACCTGACCGGCTTCCCGGAGATGATGGACGGGCGGGTGAAGACCCTGCACCCGATCGTGCACGGCGGCCTGCTGGGCGTGCGTGACGCGGCCGAACACGCCAAGGCCATGGCCGATCACGGCATCGGCCCGATCGATATCGTCTATGTGAACCTCTATCCGTTCGAGGCGACGGTGGCGAAGGGCGGGTCGTTCGAGGACTGCGTCGAGAACATCGACATCGGCGGCCCGGCCATGGTCCGCTCGGCGGCCAAGAACCACGGCTATGTCGCGATCTGCACCGAGCTGGCCGACCTGGAAGAGGTGCTGGGGCAGCTGAAGGACGGCGGCGCCACGACCCTGGCCCTGCGCAAGAGCCTCGCGGCCCGAGCCTATGCCCGCACGGCCGCCTATGACGCGGCCATCTCGTCCTGGTTCGCCAAGGAGCTGGGCGAGGAGGCGCCGCGCCGCCGCGCCTTCGCCGGCGAGCTGGTGCAGACCATGCGCTATGGCGAGAACCCGCACCAGAAGGCCTCGTTCTACCGCTTCGCCAATCCGCGGATCGGGGTGGCGACGGCCAAGCAGCTCCAGGGCAAGGAGCTCTCCTACAACAACATCAACGACACCGACGCGGCCTATGAGCTGATCGCCGAGTTCGATCCGGCTGCGGCGCCGGCCTGCGCGATCATCAAGCACGCCAACCCCTGCGGCGTGGCGACCGGCGGCTCGCTAGCCGAGGCCTATGAGCGGGCCCTGGCCTGCGACCCGACCAGCGCCTTCGGCGGCATCGTCGCCCTCAACACCAAGCTGGACGCGGCCACGGCGGCCAAGGTGCTGGAGATCTTCACCGAGGTGGTGATCGCCCCCGACGCCGACGAAGAGGCCGTGGCCCTGTTCCGCAAGAAGAAGAACGTGCGGCTGCTGACCACCGGCGGCCTGCCGGACCCGCATGCTCCGGGGGACACCTTCCGCTCGGTGGCGGGCGGCTTTCTGGTGCAGAGCCGCGACACCGCGCACCTGACCCCGGCCGACCTGAAGGTGGTGACCAAGCGCGCGCCGACCGACGAGGAGGTGCGCGACATGCTGTTCGCCTTCACCATCGCCAAGCACGTGAAGTCGAACGCCATCGTCTACGCCAGGGGCGGCCAGACCCTGGGCGTCGGCGCCGGCCAGATGAACCGCAAGGACTCCGCCCGGATCGCCGCCCTGCGCGCCGCCGACTTCGGCCTGGACCTGAAAGGGTCTGCTTGCGCGTCCGAAGCTTTCTTCCCGTTCCCGGACGGGCTGCTGCAAGCGGCGGACGCCGGCTGCACCGCGGTGATCCAGCCGGGCGGCTCGATCGGCGACGACAAGGTGATCGAGGCGGCCGACGAGCGCGGCATCGCCATGGTGTTCACCGGGGTCCGGGTGTTCCGCCACTAGGGCGGCGCCGCCCTGGCGGGCGCCCCCTCCGTCGTGCTGCGCACGCCACCTCCCCCAAAGGGGGGAGGATCTGGTCTGAGATGCTCCCCCGCTGGGGGAACTGTCAGCCGGCAGGCTGACTGAGGGGGCTTGCGGCGGTGGGTGAGACCGCCTCGCGGCGGCCCCCCTCCGTCTTGCTTTCGCAGCTACTTCACGTCGACGATCGACAGGGCGCGCAGGGCGGCGTTGGCGATGGTCAGTTTGGCGAAGGTCCAGGGACCGCCGGCGGCCTCGATCTCCTCTACCGCCTTGCGGGCGGCTTCGACGGCTTCATGGCGCAGGGACGCCCAGGAGGTGATGGCGGCGTGGGCCGCCTCGACGCTCTCGCCGGCCTCGACATTGCCGCAGAAGCCCATGACCTCGCGGGTCACGGCCGCCTGCTCGGCCAGCAGGTCTTCCACCAGCCGGCGCACGGCGGTGCGCTCGAAGGCGTCGCCGGCCGTGAAGGCGCCTGCGGCCGCGCGCAGCCGGTCGAAGGCGAAGACCTGGCCGACCTGCTGATATAGGCGGGTGACGTTGGTCAGGTCCCAGCTCGAGGCGTCGGCCAGGTCGACCAGGTCCACCGCGATGGTCAGCGGTTGGAGGTTGGCGATCTGGCGGGCGAGAGCCTCGGGCGCTCCGGCGTCGGTCAGGCGCTTGACCTGGGCTTCCAGGCGTCCGCGCTCGACCGGCGACAGGATGTCGGGGATCAGCTTCTTCAGGGTGGCCGCGCCCGGCCCGTAGGCGCCGATCAGGGCGCTGACGCCCTGGGCGCCCCGGGCCGCGCGGCGCGCGAGCCAGAAGGTCTCGCCGCGCAGGGTGTAGGCCAGGCGCCGGTAGAGCGCCATCTGGCCGGCCGCCGGGATCTTGCCGTCGAGCGCCGAGACCTGATCCCAGAGCGCTTCCAGGCCGAGCACCGCCTTGGCCGCCTCATAGGCGGTGACGAAGGCGGTGACGTCGCAGGAGGCGGCGGACATCAGGCGGGCGGGGAACGAGGGCCCGCAGCGGTTGATGGCGTCGTTGGCGACCACGGTGGCGATGATGTCGCGGCGCAGGCGGTGGCGACGCAGGGCCTCGTCGTACTTGCGCAGGGCCTTGGGGAAGTAGCCTTCCAGCAGGTCCTCGAAGTAGGGGTCGTCGGCGACCGGGCTGTGGGCCATGTCGCCCTTCAGCTCCAGCTTGCCATAGGCCAGGAGGACGGCCTCTTCCGGACGGGTGAGGCCGCGGCCGGCCTGGCGGCGTTCGGCCAGGACGTTGGCGTCGGGAAGGCCCTCGACCGCGCGGTCGAGCTGCCCGCGGGTCTCCAGGTGCGCCATGTAGCGGGCGTGGGGCTCGAGCTCGCCGGCCGCGTCCAGGTCCATGAGCGAGAGCGCCAGGGTCTGGTCGTAGTTGTGGGCCAGGACGTGGGTGGCCACGTCATCGGTCATCGACTTCAGCAGCTTGTCGCGCTTGGTCCGGTTGAGGACGCCGGTGCGCTCCAGCATGCCGGTGAGGATCTTGATATTGACCTCGTGGTCGGAGGAATCGACCCCGGCGGAGTTGTCGATGGCGTCGGTGTTGACCCGGCCGCCGCGGAGGGCGAACTCGATGCGCCCGGCCTGGGTGAGGCCGAGGTTGGCCCCTTCGCCGACCACCTTCACGCGCAGGTCGGCGGCGTTGACGCGCAGGGCGTCGTTGGCCTTGTCGCCGACCTCGGTGTTCCCTTCGCGCTGGGCCTTCACATAGGTGCCGATGCCGCCGAGATAGAGCAGCTCGGCCGGCGCGCGCAGGATGGCGCTCATCAGTTCGGCGGGGGAGAGGCTGTCGGCCTCGACGCCCAGCATGGCCTTGACCTCGCGGGTCAGCGGGATCGATTTCAGGCCGCGGGAGAAGACCCCGCCGCCCTTGGAGATCACCTTGCGGTCGTAGTCCTCCCAGGACGAGCGCGGCAGCTCGAACATGCGCTGGCGCTCGACGAAGGAGCGGGTGGGGTCGGGGTTCGGGTCGAGGAAGATGTGCCGATGGTCGAAGGCGGCCAGCAGGCGGGTCTGCTCGGACAGCAGCATGCCGTTGCCGAAGACGTCGCCGGACATGTCGCCGACGCCGACCGCGGTGAAGGGCTCGGACTGGATGTCCTTGCCCAGCTCGCGGAAGTGGCGCTTGACCGCTTCCCAGGCGCCGCGGGCGGTGATGCCCATCTCCTTGTGGTCGTAGCCCGCCGAGCCGCCGGAGGCGAAGGCGTCGCCCAGCCAGAAGCCGTAGGATTCGGCCACGCCGTTGGCGATGTCGGAGAAGGTGGCGGTGCCCTTGTCGGCCGCGACCACCAGATAGGGGTCATCGCCGTCGTGGATCACCACGTCCTGCGGATGGACCACCTTGCCCTCGGGGTCGAGGTTGTCGGTGATGTCGAGCAGGCCCTGGAGGAAGGTGGTGTAGGCGCGGACCGCCTCGGAGCGGACGACGTCGGGCGCGGCGCCCTTGGGAAGCTGCTTGGGATAGAAGCCGCCCTTGGAGCCGACGGGCACGATGACCGCGTTCTTGGTCTGCTGAGCCTTCACCAGGCCGAGCACCTCGGTGCGGAAGTCGTCGCGGCGATCGGACCAGCGCAGGCCGCCGCGGGCGACGGGGCCGAAGCGCAGGTGGACGCCCTCGATGTGCGTCGCCCAGACGAAGATCTCGCGGTAGGGCTTGGGCAGGGGCAGGTCGCCGAGTTCGCCCGACGCGACCTTGAAGCTGATATAGGGCTTGGGAGCGCCGTCCTCGCCCCGCTGGTAGTAGTTGGTGCGCTTGATGGCGCCGACGAGCTGGGCCAGGCGGCGCAGCACGCGGTCGTCGTCGAGGCTGTCGACCTGCTGCAGCGCCTGGACGATTTCGTCCATCAGCCCGCCCGCCTTGACGGTGCGCGCGGCCAGGTCGCCGCCAGCGGCCGGGTCGAACTTGGCGCGGAAGAGGTCGAGGATCAGGCGGGCGACTTCCGGATAGTTGGAAAGCGCCGTCTCCTGCACGCGCTGGCTGGGATCGAGGCCCGACTGCTGGCGATAGCGGGCCAGGGCGCGGATGAGCGCAGCCTCGCGCCAGCTGATCGAGAGCTCCAGCACCATGCGGTTGAAGCCGTCGTTCTCGGTGGCGCCGGTCCAGACCGCGGTGAAGGCGTCCTCGAAGGCGGTCTTCACATCCTCGAAGACCAGATGCTCGCCGTGCTGGTCGTCGAGCTCGAACTCGTGGACCCAGATGCGGCGGCCGCCGGCCGGCATCACCGGATAGCCGTTCTCGACCATGGCCTTGAGGCCCATGTTCTCGAGGATCGGCAGGACGTCGGCGAGCGGGGCGGGAGAGCCGGGGCGGTATAGCTTGAAGCGGAGCTGGGTCTTGGAGTCGGCGGCGCGGCGGAAGGCGCGGATGCGGACCGGCTCGCTCTCGGCCAGGCTTTCGATGACGGCGATGTCGGCCAGGGCCTCTTCGGCGTCGTAGCGTTCGCGATAGCCGGCGGTGAAGGCCTCGGCGTAGCGGCCCACCATGTCGGCGACCTCGGCGCTGGCCCGGCCGGAGGCGCGGACCGCGGCGGCGAAGCGGTCGGCCCAGGTCCGCGAGGCCGCGGCGATCTGGGCCTCGATCGCCTTCAGATCCGGCTCGCCGTGATGGCCGGGCTGGACGCCGATGATGAAATGCACGCGGGCGAGCGAGGCGTCGGGGAAGGCCGGGTAGTAGGCTGAGACGCGGCCTTCGTAGGCTTCCGCCAACATCTCGCCGGCGCGGGCGCGCAGGTCGGAGTCGTAGCGGTCGCGCGGGACGAACAGCAGGATCGAGACGAAGCGATCGAAGGGGTCGCGCCGCTCGAACAGGCGCACCCGCGGACGGTCATAGAGGTGAAGGACGCCCAGAGAGGTGGCCAGCAGGTCGTCTTCGGAACCCTGGAAAAGCTCGTCCCGGGGATAGGTCTCCAGGATGTTGCGCAGGCGTTTTTCGTTGTGGGCGCTGGGCGCCTTGCCGGCGCGGTCGAGAACGCGGGCGACCTTGGCGCGGACCAGGGGAACGGTGTGGGCCGGTTCGTCATAGGCCTCGGACGTGAAGAGGCCGACGAAGCGGACCTCGCCCGAGGGCTTGCCGTCGGCGCCGTAACGCTTGACCCCGACATAGTCCATGTAGCCGCGGCGATGGACCTTGGAGCGCAGGTTCGACTTGGCGACGGTGACCGGATCGGCGGCGATGCTGGCTGCGACCTGGGCGGTGAGCAGGGCCGGCTCGGAGGAGCGGCGCAGCACGGTGCGGCTGGGGTCGCGCAGCACGCCCAAGCCGTCCTGCGGCTGATAGAGGGGTTCTTCCTTGGCGTAGCCGCCGTCCTTCAGGCGCGGGTACTCGTAAACCCGGGCGCCGAGATAGACGAAGTGCTCGTCCCGCAGCCAGCGGAGGAATTCGAGGTCCTCCTCGCGGCCCGGCGCGGCGGGGGCGGCTTCCAGCTCGTCGATGGTGCGGGCCATCAGGGCGAGCATGGCGGGGAAGTCGTCGACGGCGGCGGCGACGTCGGCCAGGGCGGTCTTGAGCCCTTCAAGCAGAGCAGCCTCGCGGTCGGAGCCGACGCGCTCGAGGATCACCTGGATCATCGACTCGCGGCGGACTTCGCCGTCGGCCTGCCGCACACCCTTGGCGTCGCGGGCGATCTCGACCACCGGGTGGAACATGGCCCGGACCGAGAGGCCCTGGTCGGTGATCTCGCCCATGACGCTGTCGACCAGGAAGGGCGCATCGTCCTGCAGGATTTCGAGCCGCTCGAGGTTGGGCGCGCCGTCGACGGCGGCGAGGCGGATGACCGGCTCCTCACCCTTACGGTTGGCTGCGAACGCCCAGAAGTCGGCAAGGACGGCGGCGAGGGCCTTGGACCCCAATTCTGGAAGCTCGTCCGGCGCGGCGTCCCAGGCGGCCTGTGAAATGAAGGATTGGGCGGCCGCGGTGTCGTCGGCCAGGGGCGTGAAAGCGCCTACGAGGCCGCGTTGGGCCGAGGTCAGCTTGGGTCGCTTGCTCATTTGGACAGGCCCCCCGCGAGAGCGCCGCCGGAGGAGAGAGTCCGGCGGCGCGTCGCTCGGCCCTGGGGGGGAAGGCAGAGCGCTTGGGGCTCGTAGCGGCGGGGGCTGACGCCTGAGCCACCAATGTTTCGGGGGGGACCCGAACGGACCTTAGATAGGGAGGAAGCGAACAAGTTGAAGGCCTTGGTTATCAGCTTTTGTTTTCACGCTTGCGTGACGGGCGGGAACGCCGTTCTGGCGCTGGGGGTTCGTTAGGCGCGCCGGAGGCGCTGCGCAGTTTGTCGGGTTGGCCGTCCGAGGACAGCAGCACCGCCAGCCAGCGGGTGCCGTCGAACTGGGCCAGGATCACCATGGCCATGACGGTGAGGGGGGTTGAGAGGAACATCCCGGTCATCCCCCAGATGAGGCCCCAGAAGGCCAGGCTCAAGAGCACGACGATCGGGTCCATGTTCAGGCTGTCGCCCTGCATCCGCGGCAGGATGATGTTGCCGACGACGAACTGGATCGCCTGCAGGACGCCCAGCAGGATCAGGGCCGGCCAGAAGCTTTCGAACTGGATGAGGGCGAAGACCGGCGGCGCCAGGATGCCGATCGCCCCGCCGATCACCGGAATGTACGAGGCGATGAAGATCAGGAAGGCCCAGAAGATCGGGTTGTCGAGGCCGACCGAGATCATCGCGATCCAGGAGCCGACGGCGATGATCAGGCCAGTGACGGTCTGGACCCAGAGGTAGCGCTCGACCCCGTCGCGGATGCGCCGGAAGGCCTGCATGGCCTCGCTGCGCTCGGCGTGGTGCGGGAAGAGCCCGACGACCTTGCGCTGGAAGCCTCGGCGCGAGGCGATGATGAAGCCGAGATAGATCAGCACGAAGAAGGCGTCGGAGGCGAAGCCCTGCAGCCCGCGCGCCACGTCGGCCAGATAGGCGCTGGGGTTCAACTGGGTGAGCAGCTCGTTGATCGTCGGCGGCACGTCGACGCCGAACAGGCCGGCGATCTGGGCGATCAGATTGTTGAGCTTGGGGGTGTAGGCGATGATCTGGCTGATGAAGTTGCTGGCGTTGTCGGCGATGACGAGCACCGAAACGCCGAACAGCAACAGCAGCAGGATGATAGCCATGGCCAGGGCGGTCTTGTCGCCCAGCACCGGCAGCCGGACCTTCAGGACCCTGGCGAAGCCGTCGATCATGACCGCCAGGAACACGGCCAGGGCCAGGGGCGTAAGGATGCCTCGCATCCAGAAAAGCGCGGCCCCCGTTGCGATCACCGCCAGAATGACGAGCGAGACGCGGACGGTATGTGACTCTGAGCTTTGAACGGGCATGGGTTCTTTTTGCAGCGGTGGGTCCCCGACGACTGTCGATGTCAGGGCCTGCCGCGTCAATTTGGACCAATCCCTACCCCGGTTTGCGCGCTGTGGGGAGGGTCTATGCCGTCAAGACGCGGAACTGCGGAGAACCCTCACCCTTTCCGAAGAAAATTCGGCAAGGGATGACTGTTCGGGGAAGATCGGTGGAAGCTGAGCCTGGCTGCGGTTAGCTTCGAGGCCTGGAGCTTGTTTGCGGAGCGGACGATGTCTGACGGCGTGCTGATCGGTTTTTCGGACCACCTTGAACTGCTGCGGCTCGACCGGGCCAACCGGCACGGCCTGGTGGCGGGGGCGACCGGCACCGGCAAGACCGTCACCCTGCAGGTGCTGGCCCAGGGCCTGTCCGACGCCGGGGTCCCGGTCTTCGCGGCCGACGTGAAGGGCGACCTGTCCGGCATTTCCGAACCCGGCGCGCCGAACGCCAAGTTCGAGGAGCGGGCCAAGCTGATGGACCTGACCCTGACGCCCCAGGCGGCGCCGACGGTGTTCTGGGACCTGTTCGGCGAGCAAGGCCACCCGATCCGGGCGACGGTCTCGGAGATGGGGCCGCTGCTGATCTCGCGGATGCTCGAACTGAACGACGTGCAGGAGGGCGTGCTGACGGTGGTGTTCCGCGCCGCCGACGACGAGGGCCTGCTGCTGCTCGACCTGAAGGACCTGCAGGCGGCGCTCAATTTCGCCTCGGAGAACGCCAAGGAGCTGGGGGCGAAGTACGGCAATGTCTCGGCCTCCACCGTCGCCACGATCCAGCGCAAGCTGCTGGTGCTGGAAGACCAGGGCGGGGCGGGGCTGTTCGGCGAGCCGGCGCTGCAGCTTTCCGACATCATGCGCACGGACGGTTCGGGGCGCGGCTATGTGAACATCCTGGCGGCCGACAAGCTGATCGCCAGCCCCAGGCTCTATGCGACCTTCCTGCTGTGGCTGATGAGCGAGCTGTTCGAGGAACTGCCCGAGGTGGGCGATCCGGAGAAGCCGCGCCTGGCGTTCTTCTTCGACGAGGCGCACCTCTTGTTCCGCGACGCGCCCAAGCCGCTGCTGGAGAAGGTGGAGCAGGTGGTGCGGCTGATCCGCTCCAAGGGCGTGGGCGTCTATTTCGTGACCCAGAACCCGGCGGACATTCCCGAGGTGGTGCTGGGGCAACTCGGCAACCGTATTCAACACGCCCTACGCGCCTATACGCCGACGGAGCAGAAGGGGCTGAAGGCGGCGTCGAACTCGTTCCGCGCCAATCCGGCCTTCGACACCGCCGAGGCGATCCAGCACCTGGGCGTCGGCGAGGCGCTGGTCAGCGTGCTGGACGAGAAGGGCGCGCCGACGGTGGTGCAGAAGACCCTGATCCGGCCGCCGGTCTCGCGGCTGGGACCGATCACTCCGGCCGAGCGGACCGCGTTGATGGCACAGAGCCCGGTGCGGGGGCTCTACGACACGGTGAAGGACCGCGAGAGCGCCTTCGAGGTGCTGAAGGCGCGGGCCAGCGCGACGGCGGCGGCCGCAGCCCAGGCCACCCAGGCGTCGCAGCCGGCGGAGGCTGCGCCGCGCGGACGGGCGCCGGCGGCCCCGCGGCCGCGGGCGTCCAACCGGCAGTCGATGGGCGAGGCCTTCACCAAGTCGCTGCTGCGCCAGGCCGGCAGCACCATCGCGCGCGAACTGATGCGCGGCCTGCTGGGCGGCATGAAGCGTCGGTAAGGCGTTCGGATTGCAGCCTGCGTGTCATCCCGGCTGGAGCGAAGCGGAAGGCCGGGACCCAGACGCTCCGTGCATGGAAGGCGTGGCGCCTGGGGGAGATCTGCGGGTCAGGACGTGCGCAGGCAGATGACCTGGGCGACGCGCAGGTCGCGGCGCAGGGTGTCGGCGACGCGGCCGTAGTTGTCGGTGGTGATGGGCTCGCCGATCGCGAACCTGTCGGGATGCTGGCGGGTCGCGGTCAGGGCGGCCACGACGGTTTCCGGCGAGGTGGTGTAGATCCGCCCGCGCCGGGGCGACTCGGCCACGGTCACGCCGACGACGCGGCCGGCGCTGTCGAGGACGGGTGAGCCGGAGAGCCCGGCCAGGGTGCCTTCAAGGCCATCCGTCCGGCCGGTCTCGGCCCAGACCAGCACCGGCTCGGTGCGGGCGCCGCGGCCGCGGACCTCAAGGTTTTCGCGCCCCAGCAGCCGGGAGGTGGCTTCGCCGGGCGCGCCTTGTGGGAAGCCGGGATGGAAGGCGCGGTCGCCCCGTCGCAGGGTGCGGTCGAGGCCGAGCGGCAGGGGCGGAGCGCCTCCCTCGGTGGTGAGGATCGCGGCCTCGCCGCGCGGATCGATGCGGACCTGGGCCTCCACCCCACGGCCGTCGCCGACCACGATGGCGGTCTGGGTGCAGCCGTCGACCACGTGGCGGGCGGTGATCCAGACCCCGGTTTCCGAGATCGAGAAAGCCGTGCCGACACCGGGCTCGGCCTTGCCGGGCACGTCGACGACCACCTGCGGGTCGAAGGGCGAGGCCGGGCCGAGCGGCAGGCCATCGCCGCCGGCGACGGGCGGCGGGGGCGGGGGCGCGTCGGCGCGTTCCTGCCGGCCCACGGCGGCGATCAGCAGGGCGAGCACCACCGCTGCATAGACCAGCCAGTCGGGAAGCCGGGGGAAATGCATGGGAGGTTCAGGTCACCCGGCCATGGCTGCGGCGATGATCAGGGCGGTGGCGAGCTTGGCGCCGACCAGCAGGGCGGCGGCGGCGACCTCGCCTTCCTGGATGCGCTGGGGCAGGCCGCGCAGCAGCATGTCCATCAGGCGGAACACCAGGAGCTGCAGCGCCACGCAGGCCGCGCCCCACATGCCGATCTCCAGCGCCGAGGTGGAGCCCGCCAGGGATGCGGCCAGGGGAATGGCCAGGCCCACCATCACCCCGCCCAGGGACAGGGCGGCGGCGGAGTTGCCCTCGCGGATCAGGGTGATCTCGCGATGGGGGGTGAGCAGCACATAGACGAAGACGCCGATGAACAGGATCGCGACCGTCACGCCGATGTGCATGAGCGCGATGGGAAAGCCGTTGGCGAAGGCCTGGATCTCGGGGGACTGCAGTTGCGGCGGCATGGAACCCCGTCGGCTTGAACTTGGACTAAGGCCGAATGGTTAGCACGGACGAGGGAAACCTAGGCAATGGCCTCGGACGCGTCTGACGCAAGTTTGCGCCGGGCGCTGGCCCGCAGCTTCTCGCTTTCCGACTTGAGCTGGCCGCAGGCCGCGAGGATGTCGCGGCCGCGCGGCGTGCGGATGGGCGAGGCGTAGCCGGCGCGGTTTAGGATGGCCGCAAAGCTCTCGATCGCGCCCCAGTCCGAGCAGCCGTAGTTCGTGCCCGGCCAGGGGTTGAACGGGATCAGGTTGATCTTGGCCGGAATGCCCTTGAGCAGCTTCACCAGGGCCTTGGCCTCGGCGGGGCTGTCGTTGACGTCCTTGAGCATCACGTACTCGAAGGTCACGCGGCGGGTGTTGGAGAGGCCCGGATAGTTGCGGATGCCCTCCATCAGGGTGGCGATGTCGTACTTCTTGTTGAGCGGCACCAGCACGTCGCGCAGGTCGTCGTTGGTGGCGTGCAGGGAGATGGCCAGCATGGCCTGGGTGCGCTCGCCCAGGGCCGTCAGCTCGGGCACGACGCCGGAGGTCGAGACGGTGATGCGGCGGCGGGAAATGGCGATGCCCTCGCCGTCGGCGATGATGTCGATGGCGTCGGCGACGTTGTCGAGATTGTAGAGCGGCTCGCCCATGCCCATGAAGACGATGTTGGAGAGCCGGCGGTCCTCCTTGGGCGAGGGCCATTCGGCGAGGTCGTCGCGGGCCACCTGCACCTGAGCGACGATCTCGGCCGCCGTCAGGTTGCGGACCAGGGCCTGGGTGCCGGTATGGCAGAAGGTGCAGTTGAGGGTGCAGCCGACCTGGCTGGACACGCAGAGCGCGCCCGAGCGGCCGACATCGGGGATGTAGACGGTCTCGACCTCGATGCCCGGCGCCATGCGGATCAGCCACTTGCGGGTGCCGTCCTTGGAGACCTGGCGCTCGACCACTTCGGGGCGAACGAGGCTGAAGGCTTCGGCCAGGGCCGCGCGGGTTTCCTTGGCCACGTCGGTCATGGCCGCGAAGTCGGTGACGCCGTAGTGGTGGATCCAGCGCCAGAGCTGGGAGGCGCGCATCTTCGCCTTGTCCGGGCGCACGACCTCGGCGTCGACCAGGGCCTGGGCCAGGGCCTTGCGGGTCAGGCCCGAGAGGTTCGGTTTGGCCGCCACGACCGGGGTCGCCGGCCCACGCGAAAGATCAAGGGTGACGCCCAAGGTCGCAACTCGCTGTCAGGAAGAGCGCCAATATAAGGCGCCGGGGTCCTTAATCCAAATGAACGGCCCTGCGGCGTGTTTGCAGAGGGGGGAAGTCGCTTCTCCCTCCCCTTCATGGGGAGGGATAGGCCGCGAAAGCGGCCAGGGTGGGGCTGCCGAGCAAGTAAGACCCCACCCGTCTCGTCGCTACGCGCCGATCCACCCTCCCCATGAAGGGGAGGGAAAGAGGACTGAGGCCTCAGAAAAACCAGGCGGCGAGGAAGAAGGCGGCGCCGGCGACGGCGGCGCCTATGGCGAACCAGGCGAGGCGGGAGGACTCCGGCTCGGGCGCGACCGCGATGGCGGTGGCCTGGGGCGGGTTCTCGATCAGCCGGGCGATGTTGCGCAGAGCCTCCAGGCCCTCGTCGGCGAAGCGCTTGGCGCGGGCGGCGGGGCCGAGTTCTCGCAGCATCCAGCGGCGGACGACGGGATCGGCGGCCCGCCAGATGTCGTGATCCGGATCCAGGCGCCGGGCGACGCCTTCGACGGTCATCATGGTCTTCTGCAGCAGGACGAGCTGGGGCTGTAGCCGCATATCGAAGAGGGCGGTGATCTCGAAAAGCTGGGTCAGGACCCGGCCCATGGAGACGTCCTTGGCGGTGCGGCCGAACAGCGGCTCGCCCACCGCGCGCAGGGCCTGGGCGAAGGCCGAGACCGAGTGGGTGCGCGGCACGTAGCCGGCCTCGAAGTGGGTCTGGGCGATCTTCTCGTAGTCGCGCTCCAGGAAGCCCCAGAGGATCTCGGCGAGGTAGCGGCGCTCGGCGCGGGTCAGGCGGCCGACGATGCCGAAGTCGACGGCGGTGATCTCGGCAGGGGCGGCGACGAAGAGGTTCCCCTCGTGCAGGTCGGCGTGGAAGACGCCGTGGTCCAGGGCCTGGGCCAGGAAGGCGCGGATCAGCTTGTCGGCCAGCTCGCGGCGGTCGAGGCCGGGGAGGTCCAGGCTGGCCGGATCGGACAGCGGCGCGCCCTTGGCCCACTCCTGGGTCAGGACCTTCTTGCCGACGCCCTCCCAGATGACCTTGGGGGCGGTCATGTAGCCGTCCTTGGCCATGATCTCGGACAGCTCGTCGCCGCCGGCGGCCTCGAGGCGCAGGTCGAGTTCGAGCTCGGTGGCGCGGATGACCGTGGCGGCCAGGGCGCGGGGCTCGAGCCTGCGGGCGGCTTCGGAGGAGCGTTCCACCAGGCGGGCGGCGAGGGCGAGGGCCTCGGCGTCCTGGGCGACGCGGTGGGCGACGCCGGGGCGCAGCACCTTCACGGCGACCTTGCGGCCGTCGAGCAGCACGGCCTCGTGCGCCTGGGCCAGGGAAGCGGCGGCGACGGGATCGCCGAAGCTGGTGAAGACCTCCGCGATCGGCCGGCCGAGGGCCAGCTCCACCTCGTGGCGGGCGACCTCGGTCGGGAAGGGCGGGAGCTTGTCCTTCAGCCGCGAGAGGTCGTCGGCGAAGGGCGCGCCGAAGATGTCGGCGCGGGTGGAGAGCAGCTGGCCGAGCTTGATGGCGACCGGGCCGAGCTTTTCCAGGGAGCGGGCCAGGCGCTCGCCCGGGCGGCCGGAGCGCGCCTCAGGGCCGGCGAAGACACGCAGCGACTGGGAGAGCGCCTTGACGCTGGGCGGATAGAGGTCGTCCAGCTCGCGCGGGAGGAGCGCGTCGTTGCGCGCCAGCGACCAGGCCGCGGCCGCCAGCCGTCCGAACGCCGCCAGGCTGCCCATCGGTCAGACCGCCCAGCCGTGATGAAGGGCCGCGACGCCGCCGGTGAAGTTGGTGTAGCCGGCGCGGCCGAAGCCGGCCTTGCCGATCATCTCGACGAAGGTGCGCTGGTCGGGGAAGCGGCGGATGCTTTCCACCAGGTACTGATAGCTGTCGCGGTCCTTCACCACCCACTCGCCGATCTGCGGGATGACCTTGAAGGAATAGGCGTCATAGGCCTTGCGAAGCAGTTCGGTGGCCGGATGCGAGAACTCCAGGCAGAGGAAGCGGCCGCCGGGCTTGAGCACCCGGCGCGCCTCGCGCAGGGCGGCCGAGACGTCGGTGACGTTGCGGATGCCGAAGGAGATGACATAGGCGTCGGCGCAGGCGTCGGGCAGGGGCAGGCGCTGGGCGTCGCCGACGCTCCAGGTGATCTCGGGCTCGCCGCCCTTGGCGCGGCCGGCGGCGATCATCTCGGCGTTGTAGTCGACGATCATGATCTGGGCGTCGTCGCCGCCGCGGCGTTCCTGGACGCGGCGGGCCATCTTGGCGAAGCGGCGGGCCATGTCGCCGGTGCCGCCGGCGCAGTCGATAATGGTCTCGCCCGGCTGCGGGTTGAGCCGGGCTGCGACCGCGTCCTTCCAGAGGCGGTGGACGCCGCCGCTCATCAGGTCGTTCATCAGGTCGTAGCGGCTGGCGACCTTGTCGAAGACGCCGCGCACGAGGCGGGGCTTTTCGGAGGGGTCGACATCGCGAAAGCCGAAGGTGGCGGAAGGTCCGGTCATGGGGTGCGGTCTTATCGTGGTGACGCGGGCCGCGCCAGTCGGGCCGGTCCGATAGAACTCAAACTGTCATCCCGGAGAGCGCGCAGCGCTTGTCCGGGATCCATACGCTCCGAAGTAGGGCATGGGTTGCGTCCTTTCGGCGAGACCAGTTTTCATGGGTCCCGGTCTTGCTGCGCAAACCGGGATGACAGCCGCGGAAGGTTGTCGCGCCGGGCGCGGCATGCCACTTCAGCCTCATGCCTGAGCTTCCCGAGGTCGAAAC